>CADBOZ010000104.1 GCA_902796515.1 uncultured bacterium
AAATCATCAAGATGCTGCTGGATTGATAACTTAAGACAATGCTTTCTTGATACGGCATCATTCTTGACTAAAAAATTGTCTGATCCCACATGTAATTCCGTAGATAGTATTATTGACCGCTATTCCAAATAAAGATATTTTAAAAAGGATTAAATATGATAGGTAAAATCAACAGTATAACAAATACTAATAAAAATTTCTCTTTTAAATCTATAAAAGTACGCAAAGACGGCGAAACCTTTAAATTAATGCAGGATTACATGAATAATGCCGTATATTCCGGGAAAGCAGGAGTTCACCAGATGTCCGAGCTATATCGTAATTTTTTGACGGATATTAATATTTTGAATATTGAGGAATTGCCGGAACAAGACTTTGTTTTTAATATGTACTTTGCTAAATTAAGAAATTTTCATAAAAAAGAAGTTCCCGCAATTGTTGTATCTTTAGATAATCCGCAATCAGGAGAATCTGCCGTAAGCTATTGCGAAAGAATTCATTCTCCTGCCGATGATTGGAGTCCTAAATTTTTAAAAAAAGTCTTTGCTAAAGCATATAAAAAATTTCAAACAGAATTACCCAAAATGAAAGAATATGAGATTTCTAATCAGCCGTACGGACTTGACCATACATTGAAGGGCTTTTGGGTATAATTTATTTCTTGCATAAGATAGTATTTTTAACTAATATTATCTTATGCAGGGACAGGTATACAAAATACATTCTGATTTTTATTATGTAAAAGGTTTAACAAATATTTATACCTGTAAGTTAAAAGATACTCTGAAAAAACAACGTGAATCCGTTGTTGTCGGGGACTTTGTAAAGCTTTCAAATGACAACGGTTTTATTTCAAGTGTAGTTAAAAGAAAAAATTTTATACTCCGTCCGAAAGTTGCCAATATTGATTTAGCCCTTATTGTTTCTGCATTTAAAGAGCCCGAGCTTGATTTTATTCAATTAAACAGATATATTACCTTTTTAAATTATTATAAAATCCCATATGCTTTGTGCTTTAATAAAGAGGATTTGGAAAACGATTTAACTAATTTAAAACTAAAAACCGACAGAATTTATAAAAGTTTTTGTTCGGATATATTTTATATAAGCGCAAAAGAAAAAACGGGCACCGATGAACTTTTAAAATTTTTAAAAGGTAAAACGGTAGCGCTTTGCGGTCAGTCCGGTGTCGGCAAATCAACGCTTTTAAACAGTGTTAATGCAAAAATCAATCTTAAAACATCTTCCGTTTCGTCAAAAACTTTAAGAGGCTGTCATACCACAAGACATGTTGAAATTATTGATTGTAATGATTTTAGAATTATCGATACACCCGGATTTTCAAATTTAAAATTTGATTTTATGCTTCCCGATGAGCTAATTGATTATTTTCCGGATTTAGCCATGTATAAGGGTAACTGTAAATATTCGGACTGCCTGCATGATGTAGCTGATAAGGGTATATGTTCCGTAGTTGATAATCTTGATAAAATTGATGAAACAAGATATAAAAGCTACCTTTCTTTTTTGGCGGAATGTAAAGAATATAAAGAAAAAATATCAAAAATCAGCACAAAAGAAGAAAGCGGAAAAAAACAAACAGGCTCTAAAATATACACAAAAATATCCAAACAAAAAAGATTATCTTCAAGAAATACCGAAAAGCAAAGGATAAAAAAATATGAAGACCATAATTGATTACAAAAGTATTGTTGAAAGTAAGCTAAAAGAATACTTTGAAGAATATAAAGCCAATTCATCATATTCATCAAAAATATGGGATGCAATGGAATACACTACTTTGCTTCCCGGAAAAAGACTGAGAGCAATAATGTGTCTTGAAACGGCAAGATTATTAGGGCTTGATATCAATAAAATATTGCCTCCGGCATGCTCGCTGGAAATTATGCATGCATACAGTCTTATACATGATGACTTACCCTGTATGGATAACGATGATTTAAGACGTGGTAAACCTACCAATCACAAGGTATTCGGTGAAGCAATAGCTGTTCTTGCCGGGGATGCTTTACTGTCTTTCGGAGCGCAAATTATTGCCGACAAATCAGAATTTAATAATGATGTGACTTTAAATCTTATTAAGGAATATATATCCGTATCGGGTGCGTTGGGAATTATTGCGGGGCAGGTTGCGGATATTGAGGCTGAAAATAAAAAAATTGACTTTGAAAACCTGAAATATATTCATAAGTATAAAACAGGAGCTCTTTTTAAATGTTCTTTTATGTTCCCGATTTTAGCCTCCGCTTCGGATAAACAAACAAAAGATATGTTAATTGAATTTGCAGAGAATTTCGGAATAATGTTTCAGGTTTATGATGATATTATAGATTGCACCCTTACCACGGAGCAACTCGGAAAAACAGCGGGAAAAGATGCAATATCAAATAAAATGACCTATGTCAGTTTATTTGGATTAAATGAAGCTAAAAATATTTTTACTGGTCTTTTAAATAAAAATCGTGATATACTTAGTAAGCTTAGTATTCATTCGGATATTTATGAGGAAATACTACATTCGTTAGATAAAAAGGTATACAGTTAATGTCAAATTTTCAATTTTTTAATACGGGATATGAAGCCCTTTTTTGCGGTTTGGGTGCTGCATTTACGGCGCAATTAATAAAAGTTTTAATATATATAATTACGCATAAAAAAATTAATTTTAAAATTTTTACAACAACGGGAGGAATGCCAAGCTCTCATACTGCCGGAGTTATTGCTTTATCCACTTCGGTCGGTTTAATCGAAGGTTTTTCAAGCATCGCTTTTGCTATATCAATCGGATTTTCTCTTGTTGTTATGCAGGATGCATCCGGCATACGACGCGCGGCAGGTAAAACAGCCGCAACATTAAACAGGCTTGTCGATGAATTCTTCTCAAGAAATCATGAAGTAAAACCTTATGAAGTGTTAAAAGAATTGCTCGGACATACTCCGCTTGAAGTTTTTTGCGGTATGCTTCTGGGAATGGTTATTCCTTTTATTGTGCATTACTATTCGTTTTTAAAAGTTTCTCTTCAGCATTTGGGTTAAGCTGGCATCCTTTTTGGCTCTTTTTTTCATTCTTTCTCTGGATTCTGCCAGTTTGTAGTTATAATCGTTAAATTTGCATAATCCGATTGCACAATCTTCGCCGTTAAATGTGAATATTTTTTTAATAAGTTCCATTTTTTATCCTTATTTATGCTGCTTTTTTATATTTAATATTTTTTTAAAAAATATCAATATTATTAAAATATATATCTGCCCGATAAATTTTTGCTCGTTATTTTTCTTATGTTTTAATTATTAATATGGGTGATGTAAATAATACAATAAGAAATATTGAAAACTTGGGCCAGTTTGAGCTTATATTTTTTATTCTTGAATTGGATGAAATTAATTCAAAAGAAGAGTTTAATTATATAATCAATCTGCTTACAAACCATGATAACCCTATTCGTGAGGCGGTTTCTTTAAAACTTGAAGACTATATATTAAAATACGAGAACTGGTTTCTTGATGAATTTTCGATTAATAAAATTCTTGACGGTATAATTGATATTAATCCAAACGTTTCACGTTCAATCTGTAAGCTGATTTCCGCTTCTAAGACACTTGCCGGTAAAGTAGAAAAACAAATAATTGAGCGAATTAATTTGCTTATTTTAAATCTAAAAAAATTCGAAAAAGAAAATAATGATTCGTTTGTTAATGCTCAAAGAAATGTTAAAAATCATGCCAAAAATAAAAAAATATTTTCACTCTATTGGTATCTTGAAGCTCTTTCTTGCTGCTTATCAGACAAATATTCCGATGAAATTATAAAAATTCTTAACTATGCAATTGATTTTTCCGACTACACAATAAGGGAAAAAACGGCAAAATTACTTGTTAAGTTAAAAAATGCTCCCCTTGAATTATTACAAAAAGCAAATTCTGACAAAAATTTTTACGTAAAAATTCAAGTTTATGATAAAATTACTATGATGATTAGTTAAA
>CADBOZ010000105.1 GCA_902796515.1 uncultured bacterium
AGTTATTAAATTAAGTGCAAAAGCAGGTGAATCAGGAAAATTATTCGGTACAATTACAACTAAAAAATTATCCGAAGAAATTCTTGCTAAATGCGGCGTAGAAGTTGACAGAAAATCAATTATTCTTGATAATCCCGTAAATCACATCGGTAATTTTGTAATGACGATTAAATTATCTTCTAAAGTTAAAGCTCAATTAAATGTTGAAGTTACGGCATCGGAAACTATTAAAGAAGTTTTTGAAGAAGAACAAACAGCTGAAGAAGCGTAAAAATAATAAAATTAATAAAATAAAGAGCAGGAAGAATAATTCCTGCTCTTTATTTTAGCATATTTTTACTTCTTAATTTTCTGTGAAACGTTATTGCAAATCTGTGTGCTTCATCTCTTATCCTTTGGAAAAGATGAAGTGCCGGAGAATTTTTTGCAAAAATCACCGGCTCTTTTTTATTCGGTAAAAATACTTCCTCTTCCCTTTTTGCAAGTGAAACAATGTTTAATTTTAAATCAAATTCTTTCATAATTTGAATAACGCTTGATAATTGTCCTTTTCCGCCGTCAATAATAATTAAATCAGGTGCTTTAATATTGCCGGATTTAATTCTTTTAAATCTTCTTGATAAAATTTCCCGCATAGATTTAAAATCATCAACTTCACCTTTTTCGATAGTTTTTAATTTATATTTTCTGTATTGTGATTTTTTCGGTTGTCCGTTTTCAAAATATACCCCCGAAGCTACGGTATTTGTACCTTGTATATGAGATATATCATAGCATTCTATTGTGTGCGGAAAGTTTTTTAAATTGAGTTTTTCTTGTAAATATTGACCTATTTCATTATAATCATTTTGAATTTTGCCGAGTTCTTTGAGTTTGAGTTGTTCAATATTAAATTCCGCATTTTTTTGTGCGATTTCAAGAATATTTTTATCGGCTTTAGAGGAAGCTGAAATAATATCCACATCCTTATTCAATCTTAAGGTCAGCCACTTTTTATATAAAGCCGAATCTTTAAAAGTCTTTTCCAGAATAATTTTAGACGGAAGCTCTTCATCGTTTAACATGATGTAATATTCTCTGATTGCGCTTGATATAATTTCATCGGTATCCTGTTTGTCCGATAAAAATTGCGAAAAAGAAAAATCTTTTTTGTTTATAAGTCTTCCCTGTCTTATTTGAAGAATACTGATACAGATTAAATCCGATGAATTTGCAAGCCCGATATAGTCGTAATTGCTTGATGAAGAGTTAAATACGACATTTTGCTTTTCCATGGTTTTTTCAATATCCTGAATACTGTTTCTGTATAAAAGCGCTTTTTCAAATTCGCAATTATTACTTGCAGCTTGCATTTGATTTTTTAATTCTTTTATAAGTTCGTTTCTTTTTCCCGAAAGAAACATTTCGGCATTTTTAATAAGTTTTTTATATTCTTCGCTCGTTATTTTATTCTGGCATGGGGCAAGACATTGACCGATATCATAATATAAACAGGGTCTTGTTTTGTATTTCGGAGTGGTACACTTTTTTAAAGGAAAAATTTTACCTATTACTTCTAAAGTTGCTCTCATTGCCCTTGAATCGGTGTAAGGGCCGTAATATTTTCCTTTTAGAGAATTTCTGTTGGCTTTTCTCACGATTAAAATTCTCGGATAATCTTCTTTTGTAATTAAAAAATAGGGGAATTTTTTATCATCTTTTAAAAGAATATTGTATTTTGGTTTATGCTTTTTAATTAATTCATTTTCAAGGATAAGTGCTTCAATTTCCGAATTAACAACAATGCATTCGATTTTAACAATTTGAGGAACCATAACTTGTAACTTTACGGAATCTTTTTTCCCCGTAAAATAGCTGTTTACCCTGTTGTAAAGGTTTTTTGCTTTTCCTATGTATATAATTTCGCCTGATGCATCAAAGTATTGGTAACACCCCGGTAATTTAGGCATAAGCTTAACCTGAGCAAGCACTTCTTTTGAATAATCACTCTTTCCCATAAATATATTTTATCATATTTTTAGTTAGGAAAGCGCTTTGAGTTGGAAACGGAAGAACAGATGCCTTTGAGCATAGCCGGAGTGATATTTGAATTTCTGGTGTATGCCGTATTCCCTATGTTCTTTAAGTTTCCTAAGTCATTAATATCACTGTCCGTGAAGTCGGCATTATTTACAATTGTTTCAATATTTTTAAGCGATGTAATTTTGGAATTTGAAAATATTGCATCATTTCCGATAAATTTGAGTTTTCCTGTGTCTTCGACATTTGAATTACTCAGGATAAGATTTCTTCCGATTGTTTCAATATTTTTTAGGCTTTTAATCGGTGAATTGGAAAATATTGCATCAAGCCCGATATATTTTAGTTTTCCGGTATTTTCAACGCTTGAATCGTTAAAAAAAGCAGAGCCGTCAATAAAAATAAGATTTTTCAAATCTTTAATTTCGGATTGATAAAAGTCTGCGCTTCCGCCAATTCCTTCAAGTTTTCCGATGTCTTCAACGGATGAGTGGCTGAAATCCGCTTTATTGCCGATTGATTTCAAATTATTTAAAGATTTGATTTTTGAATCGTTAAAATATGCACTTCCTCCGATTTTTTCCAAATCGGAAAGATTTGTTATATTTGAATCAATAAATAAAACATTTCCGCCTATACGACTTAATTTTCCTAAACTTTCGAAGTTTGTTTTTCTAAAGTCGGCATTACCGCCGATAAGTTCAATATTTCCAAGACTTGTAATTGCGGAATTATAAAAATCGGCGTTGCCTTCTATTTTTTTAACGTTTTTAATAAGCTCATCTTCACTAATTCCGATGTCTGAAAACCTTATATTGCTATCGGGTTGTTTATATTCCGAAATTGTAAGCATTCCGTTTTTGTCGATTTCTGTTTTGATACCGATTAAATTAAATATTTTTACGGCATCAATAGCGGTGTCATTAAGCGCATTAATTTGAAGTTTGCTAGTCAGTTCTGCAATTTTTTGTTCTTTTGTTTTTGCAAATGTTCTTCCGATAGTATTAAAAGCAGGATTATATTTGAAATTATTAGCATTAAAATTTCGTCCTATACTTTTAATTTGCATAATTTTTTACCTTCTTTTACCGGAACAAACACCTTCTCTGATTAAAAACATATGAATATAAATTATTGCTACAATATAAATATTAGCATATTTTAATCAGGAAGCATATCGGTAAAAAGATAAAACAATGTTTATGGTCTACAATGCGAATTGACGGTAATATTTCGGATTTATTACTGATATAAGCCTAATTTTTTATTTCTTTCTTCAATTTCTTCAGGTGTTGATACAAAATCCGAGAAACCGAATATTCTGCTATCTGTTGGATTTTTCTTAAATGTAATTTCGCCTTCTTCGTTTTGTATCAATACATATACATTATTTTTTGTGCCGCCTTTAGAATTGCTTTCATATCCTATTACTTCTATTCTTAATTCATCATTTTCGGCATTATATTCAACGGATTTTACTATTGTTGTATGGGAACCAAGTCGTCCTTCTCTGTAGCAAGTCAGTATGTCGCCTTGTTTAATTATGTTTTCAACGGGCACACCTTTCCTTGCCATATCAAATACATCTTTTGCATTGATATATCGTTCTTCAAATTTAGCCTGATCCGTTATTCCGTATGTAGTTCTTTTGCCTACGGCATTCATATCAAATCCTAATTCGTAAAGTATATATGATGCAAAGCTTGCGCAGGCACTTCCGTTAGTTCCGAATAACGAATAACTTCCGTCAAGCCTGTTGTAGCCTATGTATTTTTCAGCTTCGGCAATAATGTCTTCTCTTGAAACATTGTTTAAGTTATGGTTGTTGTAGCTGTTTTCTTTGTATGTTTCTTTTTTAACTTCTTTTACGGTTTTGCCGTCTTTTTCATAATATGTGGTTATGATGTTATTTTCATCATAGGTAATTTCAGAAGTTTTTAATCCTGTCTCGGGGTCATAATTTGTTACCAATTTATTTTGTAGCTGGAAAAAGTCATTTGTTCTTATTGTCTTTTTTCCTTCTTCTCTATTATAATTTTCGGTATATTCTTTTTTTATTAACTTGCCGTTTTCATCATACAAATAGAATGTTCTTTTGGTACCTTCATGTACTTTTCCGTCGGCATCTTTTACGTCACCCGTTTCAAGCGTGAAAATTAATCGTTCTTCAAACGTGCCGTCACCTTTTGGTACCATTTGATAATTTTCCGATGAGATTATATAATTATCGTCAATATATTTTAATTTTCTTTCGGTTATGTAGGATTTAGTATGAATGCCGTTTACATAATCGTATTCGACAGTATAATCCTTACATTCCTGACCTTTTTCATTGGTATAGTATCTTAAATAGTTAACGGTTGTTTTGTCCCCGTTTTCTTTGATTGTTTCTTTAGAAGTTAACTGACCTTTTTCATTATATATTTCCAATGATTTAGGAAATGACGTTACTTCTTTACTTTTTAATTGATTGTCGGCACCGTATGTATAAACGGTTGTTTTGCCTGTATTATGGTTTATTCCCGATTTGGTATAACTTCCGTCTTTATTGTATATATACGTATAAGTTCTCAGGGGGCTTCCGTCTTTATTATATTCATACGTTTCTTTTGATTTTGGCTCGGTTGTTACTTCTTTACTTTTTAATTGATTATTGGCATTATACTTATATGTTGTTTTCTTGCCCGTTGTTAAATTTTCCGCTTCTTTTTTATAGCTTCCGTCTTTATTGTATGTATAATCATACGTTGTTGTCTGCATTTCTCCTTTTACTGGTCTTGTATAAGTAACTTTCAAAAGTCTTCCGTCTTTATCGTATTCATAATTATTTGTGGCTGCAATTCCGGTGCTTTTATTTATGAGCTTGCTTTCCGCAATTTTATTTGTACCCTCTGTATATTTATATTCTTGTTTATATTCAACGCCGTTTTTTGTTATATCCTGACTTAAAAGTTTTCCTGTTACCGTATCAAATACCCTGTTTTTTCTTGTTGTACCGTCATTTAATTCGGGATTTATTTTTTTATTAAGCACTTCTTCTTCATTATTTAATAATTCAATAAGATTTTTATCTATTCCGTTATCGTCGGAAATTAGTTCCAACATATCTTCATCAAATAATGATTTTAAAAGCTTTTCATTGCTGTCTAATTTTCCGTTGCCGTCAATATCAAAATCTTTGTTAGTTAGTTCGGTATCTTTTTTGCCTTCAAGTTTGCCGGCAAGACTTATAAATGCTGTGTATATACCTAAATCTTCGCTTGAGATTTTTTTATCACCGTTAGCATCAAACAAGCTTTTTTGTATTTCACTTTTTGATACCTTACCATCGTTATTCAAATCCAGACTTTTTAAACTTTCATCTGCGTTTTTATCAAGTTTTAAATCGCCTTTTTTATTTTTATTTTCTGCTTTTGCATATTGCATAGCGGCAAATAAATTTTTTCCGATATTGTTATTAATACTCATAAAGCACCTCTTCTTGATATGCGTTAATCACGATAATCGGTATTTTTAGTATAAACTTTAGTTTTGCCGCAAAATGTTTTACAAAAATTAATACTCCTTTGTTTACATATCTTAATAAAAATCAAAAATTCCCGAAAACATTGTTATAAAAAACTTTTACGTGGAATGATGTTACTATAGTAATATTAAAGTCAAGGAAAGACAGGTGGATTAGCATGATACTTGAATACAAAGTAGATGAACTATCCGTACAGGGCGCATGGCTAAAAACTCTTTATGATTTAATTGAAGAGTTAAATTGCAAATGCCAGACATTCATGGAAGAAAAATACAACACAAACAGAAAGTGTTTTGCTCCCGTTCGTGTTGTAAAAATCTTTGGTTCAAATACCCTTTTAAGCTGGTTAAAATTAAGAATGGAAAGATACAATCATTTTGTAGATTCCCTTAATTCTCAGGGTAATTTTTCCGCATCTATTTTTGAAGATGATGATGAAGAAACTACTTAGCTAAAAATTCAACATTTAAAAATTCGTTTGTTGCATAATTTTTTTGCAATTCCTGAATTGTTGCATTAAATTTTTCTTTACCTAAAGTTAATTCCCATTCGCCATCTTTATTATTTTTGTATGCCATTTCAAATTCGTGAGTATTAACTTGAATATTTTTTGCTTCCATACCTTTACCGTATATTGAACCCGGTAAAAATCCTGCTGTTCTAATCTGGCGCGGGTTTTTGTTTTCATCTCTGTTTTCGATTTTTAATTTAGCATTTGCCATTTTATTCTCCTTGACTTAATGTTATTCTTAAAATAAT
>CADBOZ010000106.1 GCA_902796515.1 uncultured bacterium
AACCGCAACTATACCATGGTTTCCGTTATTCGATGCACCTGCTTCCGCCACATTCAACACTTTTTTTGAAATAAAAGGTGTTGCTGCCGCAATAGTTATTGCAAGCACGGTCGTAGCGATAACCGCCTCACCTATTGTAAAGGCATGTTTTAAGCTTAATGCCTCCTTTTTTTTGAAATGTTTTTTCATTACTTCACTCCGTTTTTATTACTACATATATTTTTTAAATCTTTTACCATAAGACAGTAATAGCTCCCGGCATCTGGGCTCCGCCAAAATTCGGATTTATTACGTAGTTATAATAAGTCTGATTCCACCGTAATGCCGAAATAGTGCTAAGTATTTGTCTAAAACTGCGTTTTTCCGCCCTCGGTTTATAGTTTGAATCCTTAAGCACAATATTAAATACGTATGTACCTTTTGTACCATCGTAATAATAATCACCATTACTACTACCGCATTTATTATTTTCATCATCACATTTTTTTAGCTCACTGACTTTTATGGAAGGATAAACAGGTTCTGCACCGTCTTCGGATACTACTGTAAGAGGTTCTTTACCACTATCTTTACATTGTATAGAAATTAAGTCCGAATCATCACTAATTTTAATATTGTCGCATTTTTTAACAGGTTTTCCTCCAACCGTACCGCTCAGGAGTACAACCTCTTTGATAATATCTTTTACAAGACCGTTATCTGTACGATATCCCGGAAATGCTTCAAATTCCGTTGAATTATTTATTTGAAATTTTGAAATTCTGCTTTCCCATTCTTCGGGAGTTTCCTCTAAAGTAGCTTTATCCGCAAAATTTTTGCCGTATTTGTCCCTATTTTTATCCGCGCTGTTGTCGTTATAATATTTAGCCTCGTTGGTTTCAACCTCAGTATTTTTAACAAGCTTACCGTACTCATCTCTTACGTATGTCCTTAAATCCCTTTTGACTCCGGGGTATAATTTTAGTGTACCCGTAATATTTTCTTTATAAAGAGTTTTTACCTGACCGGGGTCACTGTTATTTGGATATCCGTCATAGTATCCTGCGCCGGCTGAAATAATCAGATAATTTGCAGGGCGCGGATTTGTTTTCATTTCGCAGCCTTCTTGAAAAAGGTCTTTGCTGAATTTACAATTACCTTCTTCGCAATATAAAGACCTGAACATATACCCGTTTTCTCCGTCTTCAGAATTGTATGGCTCGCCCGTATTAATATTAACCAGCTTTTTAAGCGATACGGGAAAACATGTATAAGAACCTTTTATTGTAATATTTTTTAAGCCGGAGGCATTTTTTTGCTTTGTTAAAATAGGAGCGGCACACATAACCGTAATCATAATAATCATCATGGAAATGAGTGCTTCCGCCAGAGAAAAGGCTGTAATTTTTTTATATATCATATTTTTTAACGCCATTTTATTATTACCTCGCCATATTCACCTTTTTGGTTACTATCTCCGCCTTTACCGTATTGAATACCATTACCGCCTGAAGAATTGCTTGCGCTATTGCTTGAGCCGCTTTCGTCACTTGGAGCTTTTCCTTTAGTACAATCTGTTTCCTCAGATCCTTTTGTATCACATACTTTTATTACTTTTCCGCCGGCAGCGGTTTCAAATATTCCAAGATTATTGGTTTTGTCGTTACATGTCTTTCCGATTTCGCATATTACAATTTTTGTATCTCCTCCGTTTGTATTCGTTCCCCCTCCTTTGCCAGGGTATATGCGATACATAAAATTAGGTACACATACGGGACGTCCGTCTTTCTTTGAGCTTCTAACACCTGTATCTTTATACCCTGTGAGGCATTTGCATGTTCGTTTTTCTCCGTTGTAACAAGCATTACCATCAGGTATAGAGTCTTTATCACAGGGAAAAGGACGAGAAAGAGAAGGATATCTGATTTCTCTTATTTCTCCGCCGCCTCCTCCGGCATTGTTGCTTCCTCCGGCACCGCCTCCGATAAGAGTAACTCCTATAAATTCTTTTGACTGTAAATCCGCATAATATCCGGTACCGTACGTATAATAACCTCCTTTTTCTTTTTTAAGGTTTTTGCTGCCTTTAATTTCAGGTAAAGTTACATAAAAATCACAATAACCGTCTTTTGTTACGGTACTATTATTACATTCAAATATCTTAACCATTCTGCCTTCTTTTTTATCCACAACAGCTTTTGTTTTTTTATAGGCTACACTGATTGCAGCGGCAGCAATAAGAGCGAGCACAAATAAGCTAAGAATAAGCTCCGCGATGCTAAACGCCTTCTTTATAGAATTTTCAGACAATTTTGTCCCCCTTGTCTAGTTAACTTCATTATACGGCACGTTCAAAAAAAACTTTAATTAATTTTTAAATATTTAGGTTAAATAGTCTAGTTCTTTAGATGTAATTTATGTTAGAATATTTGAAAAGTAGGATATACCATAAAATACGGAGAAGAATATGCTGAATAAAGATAAACTTAAAAGAGCTTTTTCACTTGTTGAATTGGCAATGATAATAACATTTATCGGAGTTATTATTGTTTTTGAACTTATGGTATTAAACAGAAAAATTAATAACTACAGCGCTTCATACTATAATGCATATAACACTTTAAGTTTGATAGCATATAATGTTTTTATTGATCCGGAATGTTCGTTTCCTTTTGACCCTAACCCTGATTCAAGCATACAAGAAAAGATGAATACTTGCTATCCGGAAGATCTCTATGATTACGAAACAGCTACAGGCGTGAAAAGAAAATTCCCCGCAACCGGAGTGGAATTATGTGAGAGAATGACGGAATTTTTAAATACCGGAAGCGCTGCCAACTGCAAAGCAAGGAGTATTAATAAAAACGCCGATAATATAATGCAGTGGGTGAACAAAAACGGTAAAAAGATATGGTCTGATGCAAATACGATAAGATTTGTAACGTCTAATGCAAACAGGTTTTATATAGATGATACGTTATATAGTTATGGCGGGGATACTTCCGGCAAAAAAAATAAATACTACAAACAGGAATATGAAAATTTCAGATTTCCTGACGGTTCGCTTGAAGAAATTAAATATTTCCTTGTGTATGTTGATATAAACGGTGCTAACGGCCCGAATAAAATTAAAATGGAAAAAGATGATAAATATTTACCCGATATTGTGCCTTTTGCAATTACAACAAGAGGAGAAGTAATTCCTATGGGATATCCTGTGTATTCTAAGGATTATTTAACCGCACAGGTAAGATATACCGGTACGGAAAGCGGAGTAGTTACCGACGAAAGCGGTAATGAATCCGGAAGTACGGATGAAAAAATTACAGCTACCGAAACAATGACTTATTATGAAGCCATAAGTAAAGCATTCGGGGATGAAAACGGAAAGTGCAACAATCCGGATAAATTAATTAATATTCACAATAAATATTCTTTCCAAACATGCGGAACGCTAAATAAGACGGTGAATAAGAATAATCTTGCTATGGCATTTTTATATAACGGTACGAATTTACCGAAAACACCGGCAAGATTAAATGAAGATAAAAACACAAAATGTGCCAACGGCAAGAAAGATTGCGTACCGATAAAATGCGATATAGATGACGACAGCAAGTGTCAGGTTATCATACAAGGTAATTCAAATACAAGAATCAGAGTTTCGTCTTAAGCTCGCAGCACATTTGGCAGGAAGAAAAAACTTTGGAATATTTTAAGTTTTTTCTGAAACATCTGTATAAAGGAGAATTTATTATTTCAAGTAATGAGTTCTCCTTTAAATTTCCCATTTTAACACTCAAGCAAGGATAAACATCTCCGCAGGGACTTATTATTGTGTTTGAATAAGGGTATAAGCAAGGCTTATATATTTCGGAAGGCTTTTTGTCTTTACAATTTTGAAAAAAGTTTTTTATTGAATTTAATTCCTCTCCGGTGTTGCTGTTGTTAAACTTTGGCGCAAAGCGGATTTTTGTTTTTGAATATTTTTTTATTTTTTGAATTTCAAGATAAATCTCTTCAAATTTATCCATATCAAAATATTCCTCAATCGGATAATCTTTTAAATAAAAAGCTTCATCAAAATTATCATAAAGAACGGGGTTTTGCTTCAAGTTATTATTTCTTAAAAAAGAAATTGAAAAAAACTCAAAATCATTTTTTGAAGCATACTCATATAATTTTAAAATATCTTCAAGATTATTTTTTAAAACTATTGTTTTGATATCAATCATAAGGCGGGATTTAAGTTTTTTTCTTTTTTCGTTTAAATTATCAAGATTTGAAATTATTGTTTTAAAAATGCCCTTTTTGCATCTGTTTTTA
>CADBOZ010000107.1 GCA_902796515.1 uncultured bacterium
CGGAAATCTTGAAATGATTCCGACAATTTATGCCGATGCATATGTTGAGCCGGAAAGTTTTGAAAATATAGAAAAGAATTTTTCCGAAATCATGAAATTTAACCTTTCAAACAAAGCTTTATCCAGTCAAATGTTTGTAAAAAAATATGAATTTCTTCAGCTCAAAAAATACAGAGGATATTCTGTCGGAGATTATGCTTCATTTGAAGGGAATAAGATTGATAACTTTGAAGTCAATGTTATATACAACGACTTGAATGAAATATTGCTTCAAAAAAGCGGACGAGCATAATAAAAGCTATTTTTTATCCTGCAAAATATACTCCGTAAGCTTGTTTGCAATTTTTTTGCATTCATCTTTGTCGAGAACCTTTTCCCGCATTTTTTCAAGCTTTTCAAGAGTGGCTTTTTGTTTTGCATTTATGTCTTGATTATTATCCATTTATTTTAACTACTCTTTCGAGAAGAAAGCCATAATTTTATCAATTATGCCGGAATAATTTTCTTCTTTTCTTTCAACCTTCTTGCCGTATTCTTCGGCTTTATCAAAATTTCCTTCGGAATAATAAAATTCCGCAAGAATTTCTCTTGCCTGTTCATCTTTATCAATTGCGTATACTTTTTCCCAAAATTCAATTGCAACAAATCTTTCTTTGTTTTGTTGATACAAATTCGCAAGCTCGATTAAGACGGTTTTATCTTTCGGGTTCATCTGGTATGCATTATTAAATTCAACCATTGCTTCTTCGTATTTTCCCTGCAATTTCGAACAAAATCCCCAGTTTACATGAGCCTTAAAATCATCATTCAATTCTTCGTATATTAACGCTCTCATCTGGAAGGACAGTGCATCCGGAACATTAATTTTTGAATATTCATCTATTGCAACAAGTGCTTCTTCAAATGATTTTGTGTTATATAAATACTGCGCCTTTAAAATATAATATTTTTTCCTGTCAATTTCTTTTTCAAGACTGTCAGGATTGTATTTTTCTATTATTTCTCTTGCTTCTTCGTTTCTTTCAGCCTGAAGAAGAATTTTTGCTCTGAGGAAATCGTCTTCAACAACCTCAAGAGCGTTGTCATAATCATTTGCTTTAAAATACAGCTGAGCAAGCATATTCCTCATATCTTTATCTTCGGGAAATATTTCAAGCCCTTTTCTTGCAATTGATATTGCGCTATCTATACTGTCCTCTCTCATATAGAGTTCAACCAGCTCAAAATATACATCTATTTCGTTTTTGCTTAACGAAAGAATTTTATTGAATTCATCAATTGCTTTAAGATTTTTTTTATCGGTTTTATATAATCTTGCAAGTTTGCGTCTTGCATCTATATTATCCATATCAAGCTCAAGAGCCTTTTTGGTATCGTTTATTGCATATTCAAGCTTATGCTGGGAAATGTTTACATTGGCTCTTGCAAGATAATAGTTAAATTTATCATCCTTTTCAAGATAAATATCCATAATACAGGACAAAGCAACCTCATCTATGGGGTTATATTTTATAATTTCTTCATAAAGCGCCAGAGCTTCGTCTAAATTTCTATCCTCGTACAGCTGTGCTGCTTTTTCATGTATATCTTGTAAAGTCGGCATTTTTCTTCCTCTGTAAAATCTTATCCTTCTAATTTATTCTACCACAAAATTAATATGTTTTAATTTTATATACAGGTACCGTTGTTGTATCTATTTTAATTATATTTGTTTCTTTTGAATACTTTATTCTTGAATTCACGGCTATTTCAGGAATATACAAAATTGCATTTTTTTCGGAGATATTTTTCTTATATTCATTCATTAAATCAATATCTTCTCTTGTTCCGTAATTTGTAACAATTACTCTTTTTATATCAACATCTTTAAAATATTTAATATAATCAATTCTGTCGGGAATTACAAAATAATAGTTTTCATTGTTTTTGCTGTCCGCGGCAGAATATTTCATCATTTCGTTAATATTTGAAAAAAGGTTAAAATTCTCATATTTCGGCATACTTATTGATAATATAAATATCAAAGCAATTATTACGGGAGAATGCTTTGTTTTATAATTTGCATTTAAAAATACGGCGGTGTTTATGATTAACAAAGGTAAAAAGATGCAGAAATATCTTTCAAAAAGAACGGGTTTAATTAAATAAGAAAATAAAAATGCGCTTATAAAAACAAATACTATAGCAAAAATATTATATAAAACGACTTTTTTTTCATCGTTGTCAATATATTTTTTTATAATAAAAGCCGAAAATATAACAGTCAACACAAAAAATACAATATTTCCGAAATAAAACAGTATATGATTATACAAAACATCAACCGTCGGTTTTTCAAGCCAAACATTAAAAGTTTCGGAAAGAGAAATTTTTAAAACATTAATAATATAAGGAATAACCGTTTAAAAAGAAACAATTCCCGATATAATAAATTTCTTGTTCTTCTTAAAAAGAAACAATCCCGATATAAAATTAAAAACCGAAAACAACAGAGTATAAAAATGCAGATTAATAAGCAAAATAGAAATAACGGAATACTTAATTAAATTTTTATTTGAAAACTCTTTATATAACCTGTAAAAATAATATCCGCCCCAGAGTATAAGAGTCATAGAAAGAATATAGCTTCTTATTTCGGTTGATTCCAGAATTATAAAGATATTAATTGAGGTTAAAAAGGCACTTATAACTGCTGTTTTTTTATTTAGAATTTTATTTACAACAAAATAAACCGAATAAATATTAAATAATCCGATTAAACAGGGAAGAAGTCTTATTGCAACAAGACTTTTATTAAAAAATAAAAGCCAGATATTAGAAATAATGAAAAATAAAGGCGGATTTCCGGCATCTGAAAATGTCTTTAAAAAATTCATTTTTCCGTCGGACATATATGTTAAAGTGTACAATTCATCATTCCAGAGAGGGATGAAGTTAATATGTGATAACCTTAAAAATAAACCGAGGCAGAGTATTAAAACAATTAAAATCGAATTTTTTATTTTGATTTCAAATCTGTATTTATAAAAATAAAGAACAATCAAAATATAAGATATTATATAAAAATACCAGTTATAAAAAATGCTCTCAAAATACACTCCAGCCTTCTTAAAGAGGCTTTTATCATTATTTAATTCAAGCACCTTTACGGAGTATGCTTTTTTATCCTGAAAAGTCGTTTCTTCCTGCTTAAATTCCGTTAAATAATAAAAATTACCTGAAAATACCGAAATATTTTTAATATTATTTATAAAATTTTTGTTATCTGAAATTATTTCGACTTCACCGGAATTATCATAATAAAATAAAGGGTTTTCCTGATTTAATTTATATGAAAATATATTGTTTTCATACTTCATTTTGTCGCAGTTTTTATTGAAACAAATAAAAATATCATTGTTATCGGATTTTTTTGTTTCAATATTTACCGCAACTTTATATCTGTCGTTTTGAAAAAAGAAGATGCTTAAATAATGTCTTAAAAAAAACATTGAAATAAAAAGAAAAATAAAAGATAAAATCGGAATTATTTTTTTCATAAATTTAAAACATATTTGCTAAATCTTCAACACAAGGGAAGCCGCGGGTCAAAATATGCCTTTTAACTTGTTCTATATCGTATTTTATTATTCTATGCTCGCTGAAAAACTGTCCCATATTATCAACTGTCAGTTGAAGATAAACGGGCATCTTATCTTTTGTCATTGAACGACCGACAGAACCGGCATTGATTACCGTTTTTCCGGAGTTAAGAGTATACCCGCACGGAATATGAGTATGTCCGCATAAAATTAAATCCGCATTACATGATTTAACCATTTCTTCAACTTTTTCAACTTCTAAATCGGGAAAAATATTTTCACTCTGGTTTCTCGGTGAACCATGTACAAGTTCAAGTTTTAATCCGTTGATTTCAACTGATTTTTTTTCGGGCAGATTTTTAACAAAGTCAATATATTCTCTGTTTGTTATTTTAACATCTTCTTCAAGTGAATAACCCATACAGGGGAAGGCATTTTTTGTTTTTTCAATTAACCCGGGAGTGCAGTATGCTACCATTTTATCGGTATTACCCTGAATAATTTCAAAGTTATCTTTATATTGCTCTTTTAATTCAATCATTTTTTTAACGGTATAATTCGGGTTATATCCCGCTAAAATTAAATCTCCGAGGCAAAATATCTTATCGGGATTAAATTTATTTATATCCTCCAGTACATTATCAAGCGCGAGTTTATTGCCGTGGATATCGGATATTACTGCTATTTTTATCATATTATCTCCTTAGTTTCCAAAAATTAATTTTCCGGTTGATGCCGAATTATTCGGATAAACCCTTATTGCAGGGTTAAAACTTGCTATATTTTCCATATCAACCCCGACGGTATTAAAATACACAACCGCTTTTTTATTCTTGTCTTTATCAAATTCTTCTCTTGCGGCGTTTTTATTGTTTATATCTTTTATATTTGCAGCATACTCAAGCACAATTTTATCATCGGATTTTTTAATTGTTTTTACGATTACACCCTGATTTGAATTGAAGAAATGAAGTTTTATTCTTTTATTATTCAATATTTCGGGATATTCTTTTAAATAATCTTTTGTATGAGCATTAATCAAGTGTATTTCATAACTGTCATTAAACTGTTTTATATCGTTTTCAACAAATTTCATAAACTTATCCAGATTATGATATTCTCTTGTCGGCATGGGAGATGTTATTGAAAAGTATGCAAAAAGTAATATTATAAACACTATTGATTTTAAACCTTTCAGAAATTTATTCTCTTTAATAAATTCAATAAATCCGCCAATAGTAACTGTTTCAATTAAGAACAAAAGCGAATATATACTCAAAAGAACTCTTTTATGGAAAATCGGCTTAATAAATACCGATATTAAGCAAGCAAGAATGATAATCAAAGTTATTGTATAAATCAGATATAAGAATAAATTTTCTCTTTTACCGTTAATTTTGATATTTATTTTTTCTAAAATGTTTTTCGGAATAAAACTTATGATTAAGTTAATTAAAAGCACAAAACAAAGCGCAATAAAGACATATTTATTTATAAAATATTCATTTATGGTATATAAAAATGTATCTTTTGATAAAACAGGTATCCATCCGTTAAAACTATCTGACAGAGCGGTTTTTGATGAAATAATTAAATAGGGTATAAAAGTTAATCCCGCAACAATAAAAGTTGAAACGAATTTCAACGTTTCTTTTTTCTTATTTTCAACTGTTTTATTTTGAAATAAATCAACTATACCCCAGATAAAATTTGAAAATGTAAATAAAATCAAATAATAGTTGCAATTTACAAGAAGAATATTCAAAACGCCCGTTATTATTAAATCTTTTTTGTTCGGATTTTTCAAATATCTGAAAAGATAGTATATTGAAGCAATAATAAGAAACATACACAGACTGTAGCCTCTTGCTTCCTGTGAGTGGTAAATATTTACCGTATTAATCGATGCTAAAAAAGCGCAAAATAAGGCAAAAATCGGGAGTTTATCTTCTTTTTTATCGGTTTCTTCAAAAATCTTATATGTATAAAGTATAAACAACATTCCGAAAACAAACGGTAAAAATCTTAAACTAAACAAAGAAGTTGAAAATATTTTTGTAAATAAATATTCTAAAATAAAAAATAAAGGAGGATTTCCCGCATCTTTAAAACAGGATAAAAAGTCATTTATTGCAATTTGCTTTGTATAAACTTCATCTATCCAGAGAGGGTAATACGATATATCCGCCAGCCTTAAAACAACGCCCGCAAAAAATATCATACCGAAAACAGTACAAAAAGACTTTTTGTTTAAATTCAAATTAAACTTAAATTCATCCCTGTTAAATACGAAAATTAAAAATGCTAAAATAAGCCAGCTGTACGGAAATATAAAAATTTTCCAGTTATAAAACAGTGATAAGAATATATTTGTTATATGGCTTAAAAACCCTTTATAGTTTGATATTTCAGGCAGAATAAGAGCATTGTATTTTTTAACCTCTTTTTTGCCGTCTTCCGATTTTAAATTAATTGAAATTTCTTTCTTTTCAAGTTTTGAAATATCTTCTTTATTCAGATATATATTTTTATTTCCGATATTTATATCAATATTTTTGATATTATTCGGAAAATAGCCTATTTGGGTATCTCCCGCAAAAAGTATTTTATTTACCTTCTTCTCATAAAATTCTCTTTCATCCGAAGTTAACCCCGCATTATAGTAGCTTCTGAATTCATTTGTATTTGCGCTTTTGCAATAATCTTCAAAGCAAATCAGATATGCTGTTTCGTCGAGTCTGTCATCGGCTTCAAAAGTGATGTTTATATTTTCAAGAGGATAATTAAACCCTTTGACATTAAAATGAAAAGAGCTTGTTTTAATAATATTTATAATCATAAACACGGAAATAAGAATTATAAAATAAAAACAAACGGGAATTATCGGCAATCCGGATTTTTCAAACTTTATTTTCTTAAAAACATTGTTCATATATAAGCTCCTCATTTATGTTATGATTTTACCATAAACCGATATTTAAAAGGCAGCAATATGAAAAAAGTAAAAATAAAAATAGGCAACGTAGAAATCGGGGCGGGCGCACCCGTCAGCATTCAATCGATGACAAATACCAAAACCGACGATACTTTGGCTACTCTTAAACAAATTGAAGAGCTCGCTAAAGCCGGATGTGAAATAATAAGAGTTGCGGTTTTAAACAATAAATGTGCTCTTGCACTGAACGAAATTGTTAAAAATTCACCCATACCGGTTGTTGCGGATATACATTTTGACTACAGGCTTGCGCTTATTGCAATGGATATGGGAATAAACGCACTGAGGTTAAACCCCGGAAATATCGGAAAAATCGAACATACAATGAAGGTTGTTGAAAAAGCAAAAAGCACAAATACACCGATTAGGATAGGTGTTAACGCAGGTTCGCTTGAAAAAGATTTATATGAAGATAAAACTTTATCACTTGAAGAAAAAATGGTAATATCCGCAGAAAGACATATTAAAATTCTTGAAGATTTAGACTTTCATTTGATTAAAATTTCCCTGAAATCGTCAGACGTAATGACAACAATTAAAGCATACAGAAAAATGTATGAAATAACCCCTTATCCGCTTCATATAGGACTGACGGAAGCGGGAACTTTAAGAGGCGGAATGGTAAAATCGGCTATAGGGATAGGAACACTTTTAGCTGAAGGAATAGGAGATACCATACGAGTTTCCTTAACCGAAAATCCCGTTGAAGAAGTTAAACTTGCGCATCAAATTTTAAAAACACTGGGATTAAGGAAAGGCGGGGTTAATTTTATATCCTGTCCTACATGCGGAAGAACACAGATAGATTTAATCGGACTTGCAAAAAAAGTTGAAGAAAAGTTCAATGATTTGGATGCAAATATAACAATAGCCACTATGGGTTGTCCCGTTAACGGCCCGAAAGAAGCGGCAGGTGCTGATTACGGAATAGCGGGAGCAATAGGAGAAGGATATATTTTTAAAAAAGGTATGATGGTAAAAAAAGTACCTCAGGAACGTTTATTAAGTGAATTGGAAAATATAATAAAAACTGATTTGAAAATATGTTAAAAGTTTTGTAAATTTTAAAAAATAGTATATAATGTTAATAGCAAGAGCTATATTTATAAAGGAAGTTAAATGAAAAAATTATTAGTATTATTTGGAGTTTTAGTATTTGTTCCTGCTTTTTCGTATGCTTACATAGAAGAGTCCGAAACATCGGATATGTCAACATTAAGAGATCAGGGATTTTCGCTGAGTACACTCGAAGTTGTTGACACCGTAAAATATCATAATTCAGACAAAAATCACAGATATCAAAGAAAATTCAACAAAAAAGACCATAATTTCTTTGGTAAAAGTTATCAATATATCAAAAATTATGTCGACCCCATTCAGGACGACGGTTTATTTGCAGAACACGAAATTAATTACTCGAATACATGGAGCGGGGATAATGCAAGATACAGTTCGGAACGTGATTCCGTTAATTATGTAGATAATCTATAAAAACATTCCCGAAATTAAAACTATTATTATCATTGCAAGAACAACGTAATTTTGCGTTGTTCTTGTTGTAAATTTATCTTTTATACTGTTTTTTTCAAATAAATATATATTTTTTATAAGTTTAAATACCCTGAATAATATAACCGCAAAGGCAAAGAGAACGGCATATATTATATAAAGTCCCGTTTTATCGTACACATATATATTTTTCAGCATACTGATAAAGTTTGTCGAATTATATGTCGGCAGCACAAAAACCGCCATAAGAAGAACAAGAGTACATAAAAATGCAAAAATCCTGTTGTTTACAAACAAACCTTTAAAGCTTGCGATATTTACTTTATTTAACTTAAGATTAATCTTTAAAACACAAATTAACGACCAGAATGCCATAAGTATAAATGCACATCCGCAAGAAAGTTCTATCGGCTTATAATCCTGATTTGCAAAATAAATTATATACATAATGCAAAAAATATTCACAAGATAAGCCAGATTTGCATTAAATTTAATAATATTTTTCTGTTTTGCCGCAAATAAGCAAAAAGAAATTACGGAAGCACATATAAATATAAGCACCGGAATTTGATAAATTTCATTTGTTGTATTAAAAGATTCCGCTAATTTATTAAACGCAACAACGCCCATCCACGGCAAAAATGTGAAAAGCAATATTGAATACGGAATATTCAGCTTATATTCTCTTGTTGAAACGTAATTGTATACGGGAAACAGACCGATTTTTAAAAATATTGCAAGGGTCATACAAACTCTTACAATATCGAGCTGCACCATATTTTTTGAAAATATAAAAGTCATTATATAAAAAACATAGAACAATGCGCTTGAAATCAGACCCAATAAAATATATCCGGAAGAAAAGGTATTATATTTTCTTATTCTCATAAGAGAACCGTATTTATAGATAAATATTGTTAAAGCATCAAGCAGTAAATATGTGAGTAAAAAATTATTTGTTTTAATTAATAATCCGGCGCACATTGCAACAACAAGTAAAGCCGCATTTACTATCGGAAGTTTATATCTTGTTTTCCTTGTTAATTTATAAGTTATTAAAATAAAAGCAAACATAAATAAATTAACGAATATATTTAAAATTACGCCCTGTGAGCTAAGATACATTGAATTATTAAACATTACGGAATTAAAACCGCCAAACGCTATACAATTTTTTATATATATTCCTGAAAGCACCAGAATATTTATAAGAAAAACTCCCGACGTAATTAAATCACTGACTCTTTTTAAGGCTGTTGTTTTTTTGAAAAATAAGTACATTATAACGTTTACGATTATTCCGATTATATAGAATAATTCAACGGAAAAATATGATATTATTTCGTTCAAGCTATTAAAATTATCCGCTAACAAATTTTCCATTATATTTTCCTTAAATGCTTCCGATTACAAATATACCTGTGAACAAAGCACATATATCACGTGCAAACAAACCTGTTATTATTGCGGTAAATAAAAGGAGAGTAAGCACAACTACTTGATTTTTGCACAAATAGTCTTCACTGCCCGATGCTTCAACAGGAGCTACCAAAATTTTATAAAATATATTTAAAGTATTCAGGGCAAGAGCAAAACACCCTAAAATAATAAATATCGGCACAATTGACATAAATTCTGTTTCAAAATCAACACTGAATAAGTTTGCAAACGTTAAAAATCTTGATGAGAAAATACAAAACAACGGAATTCCCGCCGCATTTAAAAGAGAAGTTATTACAAACAATTTAAGAATTTTATTTTTGTTGCTGATTTTCTTTAATTCATCAGGATTATCGGTTTTTAATTTTTGAACAATAACATTGAATACAAAGCCTGCAAAACAATATGTGATTATATTTGCAATCATTGAATACAAATATATGACCGCTCCGCTTTCTTTAAAAATCAGTAAATTAAATAAAGAAATTGAAATAAACGCAGGAAGCTGAGAGCTTATGAATTTTACAAGGCTGTCCTGTCTGAATGATAATATAACAAAATATATAAGATTAATAATAAGATATAATGATATAATTTCCTGAAAATCATAGAACAAATAAGCAAAAACCGAATAAAGTTTTATTGTTAAGATGCTTCCCGCAATAATTGATGCCGAGCTTGAAATATTTTGAATAAGGGGATTAATTTTATTGCCGTATGAGATTGTTTTTCCGGTAAACGGAAAGAAGTTAAATAATTTTAATATAACAATAAACAATCCGCAAAACCCGATTATTGCGGACAACGGATTTATATGATATAAATTGTCGGATACAGCGGAATAGTTAAAAGGTATTTCATTTAAAACAAAATATCTGCACAAGTCATATCCGACTAAAAATAAAGATATAAATATAACCGCCACATCAAATATTAACTGATAATATATGTGTTTTTTAACTTTTTCTTCTTTTGAATAGCTTATAAAAAGAAAATGAAGCATAAACAAAAGCCAAATAACGCAAGCATAAATAAAAAGTATATTATCCGACATTATAATTGCGTTAACAAGTCCGTATATTATAAGCAACGAGGCTCTATAGGCTCTGTGTAATTTATGAATAAATGTTTTTGAAAATATCGAAATAAGGAAAAATATAAATGTTGAAATAAAAGAAAAAACTGCGGATATTCTGTCAAACTCAAAGTCAATGTTAAAAATTGAGCTTTTTACATCGTTTTCGCAGGTAAACATTACAAAAGAAAAAATAAGAAAAATTACCGAAATAAAATTTGCAATCCTTCTTATATACACAGGGTTTTTTAAAAAAGCAAATGAAGAAATTAATAACCCGAATATAAACGGTGCAAAAAGATATATATTTAAAAGACAACTTTGAATACTATTTGGTGAATACTGCATTATACCTCCCGAAAAATGCAATAAATATTGCTATTACAGCAAACAGCGCAAATATTATGAAAATTGACCTTATTTTTGCGTATTTACTTTGTTTACCGGCTTTAATCACAAAAACCGTTGAAATAAAACTCAATATTTTTACAAGCGCCGGAACAATATTTTGAAAAAATCTTTCATCAATAAAGTTAAATAAATCAAAAAATTTCGCAGGAATTTTTTCAAAAACAAAAATATGGGTTCGCTCAAGCAAAAATCCCGTCTTTTTGCTTATTAATGCTGATTTTATATTATTTTTATCCCTGTAAAACAAACTCATAATTAAAAGAAGAACAAGAATATTTACGGCAAAATATGAATAAAGCACTAATTCATTATTAAATACAAGGCATCCCGCAACAAGAATCGAATTAACCGCAGAAATAATATAGCCGAATATAATTTTTATATTTTTTTCAAATATTATGAAAAATAAAGAAATAAGCGCACAAATCACAAAGAATATCGCAATTTTATCAAGTGTAGGATTTAAAAATTCAAAATACGGCGATAGTTTTGAAAACAAAAATATTCCCAAAACACTGTTGGCGGCAGTAATTATGCTAATGTAAAAAATATTTGATGAATTTGCAAAAAAACTGTAATAGCAGCTCAAAGGAAAAATAAACAGTTTGGACATGAACGCCAGAATAAAGCATGCCAGACTTAAATAAAATTCAATTTTGCCCGCAATTCCGTACATATAGCTTATTAAAATATTCAAAGAATTATAATCAAGTGAAACCGATTCGATATACCCTTCCGAAATAAAAGCATATTTGAATAAAAGAAAAGCTCCGAGCATAAAAGCAAAATCGCCCGATATTGAAATTCTTGTAAAACGTGCAATGTTAAAATTTACGGCGCTTTTAAATAAATCAAAATATGAAAAAACAAATATTATCAATCCTTGAATAATCCATAAAATAAGGCTCTGAAAAAGATTTGAAGATATTATAAAAAAGTATGTATTAAAAGCAATAAGAGAAAGAAAAATATAGTATCTTTGCTTTGTAAACAAAAACTGTTTTTTCTTTTTAAAATACAAATTCGCAAATATTGAAACAAGCGTATAAGTTAAAGCACTGTATACAAGAAAAAGAATATTTGTTTTATCAAGCAAAATTCCCGAAGTTATATTGATTTCATTTAAAGAAAAGAACATTTTTGAAATGTAGATTGAATTATCTTTTAAAATATTTGATGCCAAAAATAATCCGGAAGACAAAAGGCACAATAAATTAACTATAAAATTTCCCGAATTTAAAACATGTTTATTTACAGAAACAAGTGCCAATCTTGAATATATAAGGTAAGTTCCGAATACAAGAGGCAAGAATAATATAAGTATACAAATAAAGTTAAAGATATCCATATATTATACATTATATATTTTTAAGGGAAATTGGCATACTTTTTTTGAGGGAGTTTATTTTAATTTAACTTTGCTCTACAATTAAAACAGCTGATTAAAAGGAGAAAATAAACTTATGAAAATGTCAAAATTATTTACGCAAACTTTAAGAGAATTTCCGAATGATGCGGAAGCTATATCACATAAGCTTTTAATCAGAGCGGGTTTTATTAAAAAATTAACAAACGGAATTTATACATATATGCCTCTTGCTCAAAGAGTACTGGTTAAAATTTCAAACATAGTAAGAGAAGAAATGAATGCCGCAGGCGCTCAGGAGCTTTTAATGCCTTTTGTACAGCCTGCTGAAGTTTGGCAAAAATCAGGAAGATGGCAAGTATACGGTAAGGAACTTTTAAGATGCAAGGACAGACACGATAATGAAATGTGTCTTGCGCCGACTCATGAAGAAGTTATAACATCGGTTGTTGCCGACACTATAAGTTCATACAAGCAGCTTCCCGTTAATCTTTATCAAATACAAACAAAATTCAGAGATGAAATTCGTCCCCGCTTCGGACTTTTAAGAGGAAGAGAATTTATAATGAAGGATGCATACTCATTTCATACATCCGAAGAAGATTTAGACAGAGAATATAAGGTTATGGCACAAACCTATACAAACATCTTTAAAAGGTGCGGACTTGATACCCGTGCGGTGCAATCCGATTCCGGCGCTATAGGCGGTAATGTTTCGCATGAATATATGGTCTTAACCGATACCGCAGTAGGTGAAAATGACGTATTTTATTGTGATGAATGCGGATACAGCGCAAACTCAAACCATGCAAATTCAATTCTTCCTGTTGAAGAAACAGACGGAGGATATAAAGAAGAAAAAATCGTTGATACGCCCAACACAAAAACAATTGAAGAATTGTCGGCATTCTTAAATGTTGATAAAAATTGCATATTAAAAGCGGTTGCGGTTATTGCGGATTCCAAACCCGCGCTTGTTATGATTAGAGGAGATAAGGAAGTTGAAGAAACAAAACTCCTGAATGCACTCGGCGCTTTGGAATACAGACCGATGCTTGATGATGAAATCGCTGAACATTTGAATTCATACCCCGGATTTATTTCATATAAAGATGTTGATACTTCAAAAGTTAAAGTGCTTTTTGATAATTCGGCAAAGGGAATGAAAAATTTTGTTCTCGGTGCAAATATTAAAGATAAACATATCGTAGGTGCTAACTTGCCTTCAGGCATTGAATTTGTTGATGTTTCTCTTGTAAAAGAAGGTGAGTACTGTCCTTGCTGCAAAAAACCTCTTAAAGTAACAAGAGGTATTGAAGTAGGTAATATATTCCAGCTCGGAACAAAGTATTCAAAACCGATGGGAGCTTGCTATACGGATGAAAACGGACAACTAAAACCCTATATTATGGGTTGTTACGGCATCGGTATTTCAAGAACAATGGCGGCAGCTATTGAAAAATACCACGATGATTTCGGAATAGTATGGCCTGTTGCAATTGCGCCTTATCATGTTGATATTGTTCCCGTTAATATTGAAGATGAAACACAATCGAAAGTTGCTTACGAACTTTATGATAAATTAAACAGCTTGAATATTGAAACGGTTATCGATGACAGGAACGACAGAGCGGGTGTTAAATTTAAAGATTCCGAGCTTATCGGCTTCCCCGTAAGAATAACAGTAGGAAAGACAATATCGGAAGGGCTTGTTGAATTTAAAATAAGAAAAACAGGAGAAGTTATTAAACTTACTCCCGATGAGGCTGTTAAAAAATGTCAGGAAATCCTCTTAAGCTAAAAATTGCATATTTATATCCCGACATTCTGCATGGCTTTTGTGACAGAGCAAATGTAGAAGCCTTTGTTCGCCGTTCAAACTGGCGTGATATTGATGTAAAAGTAACCGAAATATATGCAAACGATAAAATAAGCTCCTCTAAATTTGATTTTTACTACATCGGCGGTTCAAATTCAAATAAGCTTGAGATTGCAAATAAATTTTTAAAGCAAAATGAAGATGAACTAAAAATAGCATCAATGGCTTCCGTTCCGATGCTTGCCGTTAATTCCGGATATCAACTTTTCGGAAAAAGCTGGCAATTAAACAACAGAATAAAAACCGAAGGAATAGGGCTTTTGAATGTTGATTCTATTGCAAGCAAAAATCATCATTTGGGATATATAACGGGCATATGCGGATTTTTAAAGAACAAAACCATTGTAGGGTATGAAAATCACGGAATTTTAACATATCTCAGCGATGATGTCGGTCATTTTTTAACGCTTAAAAGCGGGCTCGGAAATAACGGAAAAGATAAGACCGAAGGAGCAAGAATAAAAAATACCGTAGGAACATACATAGTAAGTCCGATACTTGCTCAAAATCCTCACCTGTGCGACTTTTTTATAGCAACCGCATTAAGAATAAAATATAAATGCAGAGTTCCTCTTACAAGGCTTGTTGACGATATAGAATGGTATTCGCATAATTACATTTTGGATATGAAATAATTAAAACATTATTAATTTTTGAAGAATTTTTAAAAAACCTTATAAGATATAAATAGGAGGATTTGAAAAATTCCAAATTTTGATAAAAATTTGAGGATTTTGAAAATCCGACCAAATCTACGAGGTGATAAATAATGTTTGATAATTTTACGGATTCGGCAAAAGAGTTGATATATGAAGCTCAAAATAAAGCCCTTGAAGAACATAATACAATAATTGAACCCATACATATTTTATCTTCAATGACAACAAGCTCTTCAGACGCTATATGTATGTTAATTAGCGAATTAAAACTGAACAATAATCTTTTTAATACCGATGTTGAAAATAGTTTAAACAGCCTTCCAAAGACAAGCGAACCTAATGAGAAGATATATTTCAGCAAAAACTCTCTGAGTTTATTTGAAAAAGCAAGTCAAAAAGCTAAAGAATTAAAAGACAAATTTGTTTCGGCAGAACACTTACTTCTCGGTATGACAACACTTCAAGACACTAATCTTGAAAGAATTTTTACCAAATTTTCAATTACCGAAAGCAAGGTGCTTCTTGCAATGAAAAGCATAAGGGGGAACAAAAAAGTGGATTCTAAAAATGCAGATGAAGATTATAAAATAATTGAAAAATTCTCAACCGACTTAACAAAAATGGCATCTCTCGGAAAACTTGACCCTGTTATAGGAAGGGATGAAGAAATAAGACGTATTATTCAGGTATTAAACAGACGTACAAAAAACAACCCTTGCTTAATAGGTGAAGCAGGTGTCGGTAAAACCGCCATTGTTGAAGGTTTAGCTCAAAGAATAATCAGAGGGGATGTTCCTGAAAGCTTAAAAAACACTACTCTGATTTCTCTTGATATGGGAGCGCTTATTGCGGGAGCAAAATTCAGAGGAGAATTTGAAGAACGATTAAAAAAGGTTTTAAAGGAAGTTGAAAAATCAGACGGACAGATAATAATGTTTATTGACGAACTGCATACGGTTGTTGGTGCAGGCGGTGCCGAAGGTACGGCCGATGCCGGAAACTTGTTAAAACCGATGCTTGCCCGCGGCGCAATAAGAACGGTCGGGGCTACAACAATAAACGAATACAGAAAATATATAGAAAAAGACCCTGCTCTTGAACGTCGTTTTCAACCCATACTGGTTGACGAACCTTCTGTTGAAGATACAATTTCAATTTTAAGAGGTTTAAAAGATAAATATGAAGTTCATCACGGCATAAGAATAAAAGATTCGGCTCTTGTCGCTGCTGCAAAGCTATCTGCAAGATACATAACCGACAGATTTTTACCTGATAAAGCAATTGACCTTGTGGATGAAGCATCCAGTGCGGTCAGAATAGAAATAGATTCAATGCCTGAAGAGCTGGATAAGCTTGAACGTCAAAAATTGCAGCTTCAAATCGAGCTTCAATCCCTTAAGGATGATAACGACGAAGAAAAGATTGCGCAGGTACAAAAAATGCTTGATGAAATCAGTTCTAAAGTCGATACCCTTAAAACTCAATGGGAAAAAGAAAAATCAACAATCAAGGGAGAAGCCGGAATTAAGACGGAAATTGAACGTGTTAAACACGAAATTGAACGTGCTCAAAGAGAATATAATCTTGAACTTGCGGCAAAGCTTCAGTACGGAAAGCTCCCGGAACTTGAAAAAGAGCTTAAAAATTGCAAAGAAAACGAACACAAGAACACTCTTCTGAAGGAAGAAATAGACGAAGAAGATATAGCGGAAATAATTTCAAAATGGACAGGTGTTCCCGTTTCTAAACTTGTTGAAGAAGAAAGTGCAAAGCTTCTTGAAATGGAAACAACGCTTCACAAACAGGTTATAGGTCAGGATGAAGCCGTATCCGTTATTGCTGATTCTATCCGTCGTGCAAGGTCAGGACTTGCCGATCCCAAAAGACCGATTGGAACATTTTTATTCCTTGGTCCTACCGGTGTAGGTAAAACAGAACTTGCCAAAGCATTATCAAGGTTTATGTTTCTTGATGAAGACAGTTTAATCAGAATTGATATGTCTGAATATATGGAAAAACATTCGGTTGCAAGGCTAATAGGTGCACCCCCTGGATATGTCGGATATGACGAAGGCGGACAATTGACTTCAGCTGTAAGAAAAAAACCGTACAGCGTTATTCTTTTTGATGAAATCGAAAAAGCACATCCCGATGTATTTAACATCATGCTTCAAATATTTGATGACGGCAGATTAACCGATTCAAAAGGAAGAACTGTTGATTTCAAAAATACAATCATAATTTTAACTTCAAATATCGGTTCAAATATTATACTTGATAACGCTTTAAGCGGTAATGCAGGAAACAAAGAGCAGCTAAAAGAAGAAATCATGCAAAAACTCAGAGAGTATTTTAAACCTGAATTTTTAAACAGAATTGATGAAACAGTATTCTTTGATGCATTGACGCTCGACAATCTTTCAAATATCGTTGATATTCAAATTGAATATTTAAGAAAATTGTTAAAAGAAAGAAAAATTGAGCTTGAAATAACACCGGAAGCTAAAGAAAATCTTGCACTTCAGGGATATAATCCGATGTACGGCGCAAGACCGCTTAAAAGAACAATAAGACAAAAGCTTGAAAACCCGTTGTCTAAAGAGCTCTTAAAAGGAACATTCAAAGACGGCGATAAGATAAGAATAGATTTCAAAAATGACAATCTGGTTTTTGAAAAAATACAATAAAATTCTATATCAAAGGAATTTTTAAAAATTCATCAACCGTAAATGCCATAAATGTTTCGCAATATTCAACATTATGTTGAATTGCTCTGAAAGCATTTATGCCTATAATTCTGTCAACATATCCGGGGTATTTGTCTTCGGGATAGTAATGTCTTAAAAATTTCTTTTTAGTTTCAATAATAGAGCTTATATTTACATAATAATCCAGAGTGCACATAGGAAAATCGGATTCATACATTATAATTTTAAGCTCGGGTTTATGCTCTTTATCTTTTAAAATTTGCTTAAAATGTTTCAGAAGTGCAATTGTATCTATATTGTTATCATATACATTCGGTAAAAATATGTAATCCGCTTCGGATATATCAATTTTTTTAAAGGTTAAATAATGATTTTTCAACGTTTTATCATCTATATCGAAAATCTTATAGCCTTTAACACGCATGGCTTTCATGACTTCCGCAAATTGCTGCTTTTTAATTGAAGCACTTTCAATAGGGTCAAATTTATCAATCAAAGAAGAACCGTTTGTAAGACACAGGACTTCAAAATTTTTAGGATATTGCGCAATTAAACCGCCTAGTCCTTTTGTTTCGGCTCCCGGATACTGTGACATTACAAGGCAATTTGTATCAATATTTATTTTAAATTTTCCGAATTGAGCTTTCAAGCCGAATAAAAAATAAAAAACAAACTTGTTATAGTTAATTTTTTTAACTATATCGGTCTTTTTGATGAAATCTATAATTTTTCTCTTTAATGTCATCCGTATAAAATCCACCTATGAATTAAATTATATCAAAAAAAATAAATTTTCATTATATTTTAAATCGTATATTAAGATTATTGAAAATCACTTTTAAATTTTATACATTATATGTATGAAGAAGTTTTACGGTTTTTCTGCGATAGAATTAATTGTGACAATATTTGTTATCTATGTTGTCGTACAATTTTCTTTTGATTTTTCAAATAAATTTAATCAGGCAGGAAAAAGAGAACTGCTTATTAAAAAAGTTTATACAACTCTTGAGGAAATTACAAGAAAAGAAAACGAAAAACTGCCCGTTGCAAAATGGGGATGGGGCGAATTTGAAACTTATGTTTCTTCCAAAAATATTTTAACAAAATATATAGCCCCGTCATTAAATAAATACAGACCTTGCAATAATCCTCTTAACTGCGTCGGAGGTTTTCTTTCGATGGACGGGGAAGATTATGTAAACTATCGTCAGAAAACGGACTATGCAAGGGCAATTGTCGGAAAAGACAATATTCATATCGCGCTAAAATCCGAGGGCGGATGTAGTCAGGGTGATGCTAACAGTATTTGCGGGATTTTTATTATCGATATTGACAATAAAGACGGCGCAAACAAACTCGGGGAAGACGTATTTATATTTGCCTTTTACGGGGACGGTGCATTCCATCCGTACGGATATAATTATGAAAGCAAAAAAATAGAGGCAGGATGCGCTAAATTTTCATACGGTGACACATGTGCCGCTAAAATAATGAATGATAATTGGCAAATAAGATATGGCAATTCTCAATAAAAAAAATACTTTATATATATAAGAGGATATTTTAATATATTTAATATGAATAAGGATAAAATAACATATTTAAAAGATAAAAAACAAAAAGCGCTTGCGGATGCAAACTACAAGAGCGTATATTCTCAAAATGCTCAAAATCCTATTGCATCAAAATTTGCAGCGTTCAGAAAAACAAAAAAAGAAAACAATCCGAAAGATTTATTATAAAAATGCAAAATATAAAAAATTGCATATTTTTGTATCTTACAAAAAGGCAAAAATCTCAACTTCTTGGCACTCTTAAAGCATATTTTAAAAAATATCCCGAACGGAATATCGATGAAATTATTGATAAATTTCTCGAAGATGAAAGATATTTTATTGAAATAGGCAATCCTCACTTTGAGTTTGTTAATGATTATTTTGAAAATGAAGAGTTTTATAAGGACTTAAAAAAATTTTTTGAATTTTGCATGTGGGAAAAACATCAGCAAGAGCTTATGGAGCCATACATAAATAAGCAAAAGGAAATTGCAAAAATTCAAAGAAAAAAAGCTCAGGAATACAAGATGTCAAAATTAAAACCTACAAAAAAACAACTTTTTTATTATGATAAAATTACAAAATCTCATAATATTGAAAAAAAAGACACGACAAATGCTTCCAGATTAGACCTTCGAAACTGGATTATGGAAATTATTGAAAAATATGATTAAAAAAATAGAAAACCTCTTAAAATCGGCAGGAATTGAAGAAGCTTCGGCTGAAGCAAAGCTTATTATAACTTCCGTTTCAAATCAAAGTATTGAAGAAATAGTTTTAAATAAAAATATAAAAAATGAAGAAAAAATACTGGATGCGGTAAATAAAAGAATAAAAACGGGTAAACCTATTCAGCAAATTCTCGGCTTCGGATATTTTATGAATTCAAAATATAAAGTAAATGAAAATGTTCTGATTCCGAGAGATGAAACGGAATTACTCGTGCTTGAAGGATATAATCTTGTTAAAAGCCTTAAAAATAAAATCAACATTCTTGAAATAGGCACGGGCTCAGGATGTATCAGTATTGAACTTGCAAAAAAATTAAGCGATAAAGATATTGAAATTTTATCTGTTGATATAAGCTCGCCCGCCATTCAAACGGCACTTGAAAATGCCGATAATCAAGGCGTTATAAGGAAGGTAATATTTAGAAAATCAGACATATATTCTAAAATAAGACCGATTGAAAAATTTGATTTAATTATTTCAAATCCTCCTTATATTCCGATAAATCAAAAGAAAACTCTTCAAAAAGAAGTATTATTTGAACCCGAAAGTGCATTATTTACAAATGACGATGAGGGACTTGAATATTATAAAAAAATAATTTCCGATGCCCGTAAATTCTTAAAGCCGTCAGGATATGTTGCTTTTGAAGTCGGGCATGGGCAAAGCAAAAAAGTTAAAAATGTTTTTGAAGCCGATAATTTTAAAAATATAAAAATAACGCAAGATTTAGCGGGAATTGAAAGAGTAATTAGCGCTCAAATCTAAGAATTATTTGCCTGTTTTTTCCAAAAACTATACACAGGAAGTCCTGCAAGCGTTATCAATAAACCCGGAACGGTATAGTGCGGTTTATAGATTGTTAATGCCGCAATAATTATTACCGCAAGAATAACAAAAGTAATCGGAACGAAATTCGGCACTCTGTATACATCTTCAGCATCTTTATACATTTTTCGCATTTTAAATATACCGAAAATTGTAATTGCATAGAATATAATCGAAGAATATATTACAAAATCAAGCAGCTGGGCGTAATTTCCCCATAAAATCAATATGCAAATCCAAAAACATTGAAGCCAGAGAGAATTTTGAGGAACGCGGGTGCGTCTGTCAATATATGCCAGTTTCCTGAAAAATAGTCTGTCTTTTGCCATTTTATAGTATATTCTTGAACCCGTTAAAATCATTCCGTTAGCGGTGCCGAAAGCGGATATTGCAATTATTATCGCAACAATAAGCAGCGCTTTTTGACCGAATATATATTGCGCAAGTTCGGCCGCAACTATATCTTCAGGGGATACTTTAATTAAATCCAGCGGAAGAGTGCTTAAATACAACATATTTAATAAAAAGTAAAGCGAAATAACAAGCAGAGTACCTATAAGCAAAGCTTTTTTGATATTTTTTTTCGGATTTATTATTTCAGATGTCACAAAAGTTACGTTATTCCACGTAATTGATGCAAATAAAGCTCCGACAATACTTATGAAAACTGCCTTTATGGTTTGAAAATCAAAACTCAAATTATTATTCATAAGGGAGAAATTCTCTCTTAAAATATCAAGATTAAATCCGAAAAATACACCGAGAACAATTATTCCGATAATCGAAAGAACTTTTGTTAATGTAAAAATATTCTGGGTCATAATTCCTTCTTTAATCCCTCTTGAATTTATATAAGTTATAAATAATACCGAAATTATTGCAAAAAGCTGCTGTGTAGTAAGCGAATAATTATAAAAGGTGAAAATATTGTGGTTTGAACTGATAACAGGGAAGATAAGTCCGACAAATTTAGCCATAGCAACGCAAACGGCGGCAAGAGTTCCCGTTTGGATTACAAGAAAAAGCGTCCATCCGTATAAAAAAGCCACTTTTTCGGAATATATTTTTTTAAGGTAAATATATTGTCCGCCCTCGGAAGGAATTGTCGAGGATAACTCACCGTAACTCATCGAACCGAGAAGCGTTATAATTCCCGCTAAAATCCAAACAAGAATAAGGAGTATAGAAGAATTTACGCCTCTTGCAATATGAGAAGACACAATAAATATTCCGCTTCCAATCATAGAGCCCGCAACTATTGAAATTGCATCTTTTAAATTTATTGTTCTTCTAAGTTCAGACATAAAGCCATAATATCATGAAAAACAAATCTGTCATGTAACATGTTTTGTTTATCGGAAGTTTATTTTATTCGGAAAATATTAAAATATTTTGAAGCAACCCGTATTTTTATAATATAATATTCCTATGGAACAAAATTATTTGCCGCTTTTTAGAAAATACCGCCCTCAGTCTTTTAAAGATATTGTGGGTCAGGAAAGCCTTGTTAAGGCTTTAAGCAATGCTATTGAGCTGAATAAAATCGCAAACGCATATTTGTTTTGCGGCCCGAGAGGAACCGGTAAAACATCAAGCGCCAGAATATTTGCAAAATCACTTAACTGTGAGCATGGCCCGACTCTTACTCCATGCCAGAAATGCGCAAGCTGTGTTGATATAACAAATACCACAGGGTTGGACGTTATTGAAATAGATGCCGCATCAAACAGAGGTATTCAGGATGCAAAAGATTTAATTGCGCAGGTACATTATGCTCCCGTTAACGGCAAATATAAAATATTTATCATAGACGAAGTCCATATGTTAACAGGAGAAGCTTTTAATGCACTTTTAAAGACATTTGAAGAGCCTCCGAAAAATGTTATTTTTATTCTTGCAACAACAGAACCTCATAAAGTTCTTGAAACAATTGTAAGCCGCTGCCAGAGATTTGACCTCAGAAGAATTACAATCGAAGATATAATTAAAAGATTAAGAGAAATAGCAAATCTTGAAAATATTAAAATAACCGATGATGCTTTATTTACAATAGCAAAAAACGTATCAGGCGGCTTAAGAGATTCCATTGCCCTGCTTGATCAGGTAAGTATTTTAGGCGTAAAAGAAGAAATTAATAAAGATTTAATTGAAGAATTGCTCGGAAAAGTAAATTTTGATGTAATGCTTGAGCTTTTAAACAATATTTCAAATCAAAACGTGGAAAAAACAATTGCAAATATTGAAGATATTTATACAAAAGGAAACGAACCCAGAAATCTTGCGGAAAACTTTATTGAATTTTTAAGAAACGTGATTCTTGTATTAAATTCTTCAAACGATGAAATTATTTCAAAATGCACAACTTTAATCACACAGGATATCGAAAAAATCCGTGCCTGCAATTTTGATAAAGACAAAATAACAAAAATTTTAAATATTTTTGTTGAATATTATAAAGAAATAAAAACTTCAACAAATCCGTATCTTTGGATGGAGCTTGCGGGTATTGCGGCAAATAACCCCGTAAGCCAAAGTTCTCAACAAATTAATATTGTAAAACAGCAAAATCAAACTGAAATCAAGCCGCTTCCGATAAAAACTCCGGTTGCGGCGCCTGTTAAAGAAGAAAAACGGACTGTTCAACCCGAAAAAATCGAACAGCAGGAAGTAAAACCCGCTAAAGAAATAAAAGAAAAAAATCCGATACAAAATCCGCCGCCGGCTCAAATTAGTGAAAACAGCGAAAACAGTGCGGAAATATGGGTAAATGTAATTCAGGCAATATCTTCACTGCCTGCAAAAGCCTTTTATTCTGGAGTTGCAAAACTCGTTAAAATTCAGGATAAAAAAATCGTTCTCGGCTTTTTGCATGAAAATGCTCTTGTGCAGGCCAAGTCTAATTCAAAATTATCCCAGCTTAATGATGCAATTGCAAAGATTTGCCCCGACTATAGCGTTGAATTTACAAGAATTGACTCAACAAGCCAAACAATAGCGGTTAAACCTAAAATTGTTCCCCAAAGGCCAAAAGAAGTTATACCGCAGGAAAGTAATTTTACGGATAATTCAAAACATGTTTCAAATTCAATAAAATCGGATGATAACCAAAATCAACAGGAAGAAGAAAAAGAAACAAGCAAAAAAAATATTGAAAATTACAGTCCTAAAGTAAAAAGTATGATTGAGCAATTCAACGGAAGGATTATAGATTAAGGATAGCTTCTTTCTATTTAAAATTTTTATTGTAGAATATTTTTATCGCAAAAAATTAATTTTATGCGTTTTTAAAAAATTGCAAAAGAAAGATTAACAACAATGAAAAATAAAAAATTAAGAAATATAGCAATAATAGCTCACGTTGACCACGGCAAGACAACACTTGTAGATTGCATTTTGGATGCTACAAATGTTTTTAAAGAGCATCAGGAAATGGGAACATGCGTTCTTGATAATAATGAAATAGAACGCGAAAGAGGAATTACAATTCTTTCCAAAAACGTTGCCGTTGAATATAAAGGTGTAAAAATTAACGTTGTAGACACCCCCGGACACGCGGATTTCGGCGGAGAAGTTGAACGTGTTCTCGGTATGGTAGACGGAGCTTTGTTGATTGTTGATGCTCAGGAAGGCCCGATGCCTCAAACAAGATTTGTATTATCCAAAGCACTTGAGCTTGGAATTAAGATAATTGTTGTTATAAATAAAATTGATAAGCCCGGTGCAGACCCTGACGGCACACTGGATAAAGTATTTGATTTATTTACGGAGCTTACCGACAGGGATGACCTTATTGATTTCCCCGTGGTTTACGCAAGTTCGCTCCACAGATTTGCAAAAGTAAATCTTGAAGATGAAAATAAAAACATTCTGCCTTTACTTGATTGCATTATAGAAAACATAGAAGGCCCCGAAGCAGATGTTGATTTACCGCTGCAATTACAAATTACAACACTGGATTACAATGAATACGTAGGACGTATCGCAATCGGAAGAATTAAAAACGGTTCTATAAAATCTCAGGAAACCGTTACATTAATCAAATCCGACGGCACTCAGGTTAAAGGAAAAGTTGTTAAATTGTTCGGATTTAAAGACCTCGGACGTGTTGAAATTCAAGAAGCGTTTGCAGGTGATATCGTAGGTATTGCAGGATTTAGCGATATTCAAATAGGAGAAACGATTTCCTGTTTAACTAACCCCGTCGCACTTCCGTTAATCAAGATTGACGAGCCTACTCTTCAAATGAATTTTTCAATAAATGATTCACCTTTTGCGGGAACGGAAGGAAAATTTGTAACCTCCCGCCAATTAAGAAAAAGACTTTATCATGAATTGGAAAAGAATGTGTCGCTTCGTGTTGAAGATACGGACTCAACCGATGTATTTAAAGTATCGGGCAGAGGTGAATTGCATCTCGGTATTTTAATTGAAACAATGCGAAGAGAGGGCTATGAATTTCAAGTTTCAAAACCCGAGGTAATCTACAAGGAAGAAGACGGCGTTAAGCTTGAACCGTTTGAAAATCTGATAATCGACGTACCCGAAGAATTTACGGGTTCTGTCATAGAAAAACTTTCTTCAAGAAAAGGCACTATGCAAAATATGGAATCGGGTACAAAAAGGACAAATATTGACTTTTTAATTCCAGCACGCGGTTTAATCGGTTTTAGAAGTGAATTTATCAGAATGACAAAAGGCGAAGGTATTATGTATCATACTTTTGCTCATTATGATGAATACGCAGGAGATATTCCCCGTCAGAGAACAGGTTCTCTTATTGCCCACGAAGACGGAGAAGCTGTTCCGTACGCACTTCACCAGTTTGAAGACAGAGGTGTTTTCTTTATTACGCCTAAAACAAAGGTATACAGAGGAATGATAGTCGGAGAATGCAACCGCCCGCAGGATATTCCCGTTAATGTATGCAAAACCAAAAAAATGACAAACATGCGCTCCGCAACAGCCGATGTTATGGTAACTCTTCAAGCTCCTAAAATTATGGGTCTTGAAGATGCACTTGAATATATTCAAGACGACGAGCTTGTTGAAATAACCCCGCAAAATATCAGAATGAGAAAAGCCGACCTCGTAAAATTAAGATAACCCGAGTCAAGTGAGTTTAGCCAGACTTGGCTTAACGAACGACGACGAGGGCAAAGGTGTGTGGATGCATCTGCACGGCAAACGATGAGTTTGGCGGGCTGATGCGAAACCGTA
>CADBOZ010000108.1 GCA_902796515.1 uncultured bacterium
AATAATAATATTACTGTATTTTAATTATATTTGTTAAACAAAAAAATGCAATTTTTATCAAAAACAGTTTTAAAAAAGTTTATAAAAAATGAAATATCCTCTGTCGGGTTTGATGAAGGTTATGTTGAACATGCAACAAAAAAGCATCTTTTTATGTCGATTAAGATATTTGATGTAACTCCTTCTCAGGCAACAATATTGAAACAAACTGCACTGTCATGTGATTGCGACTGTGCGGTAAACAGAGGTGTTATTGATTGTTCTGTAAGCTTTTCGGATTGTATTTTGTCGGGCACATATTCCCAACTTAAAAAAACTGCGGAAAAACTTAGAAATCAGCCGTTTTCACTTTCAAAACTATCTGATGTTATTTTAGAAAAAATTGAAAATGAGCTTAAGCCTCAAAATAATACAAAAATTATGGGGATTTTAAATTTAACTCAAAATTCCTTCTCGGATGGCGGAGAATTTGTTGAAATAGATAAAGCAATGAATCACGCTATAGATATGATTGAACAGGGTGCTGAAGTTATCGATATAGGTGCTCAATCAACAAAACCGTTTAGTGATTTAGTAAGTATTGTTTATGAAATTGAAAAAGTAACTCCGATTGTTACCGCTCTCAAAACCGCATATCCTAATATTGAAATAAGCGTTGATACAATGACATTGGGATGCGCTAAGGCTGCAATTGAAGCCGGTGCGGATATAATTAATGATGTTAGTTTTTTATCAAATCCGGAGTTTGTTAATATATGTAAGAATGCAAATAAAAAGCTTGTTATTATGCACTCGCGCGGTGACAGTTATTCAATGGATAATCTTACATGTTATGAAAATATCATAGATGATATTTACACTGAAATTTATAAAAAAGCCCAGTACGCCCTTGAAAACGGTTTGAAAAAAGAAAACATTATAATAGATCCGGGGTTTGGGTTTGCAAAAAATATAGAACAAAACTTATATCTTCTTTCAAGAATTGCGGAATTTAAGTCAATGGGATACCCTGTTCTTGCAGGAGTTTCAAGAAAACGCTTTATGCAGGATATAATCAATACAAAAGAACCTAAAGATGCGGATTTTGTAACCGCACTTGCAACAGGTAAACTGATTGAAGACGGAATTGATTATATAAGAGTTCATAATGTTGAATTATCAATGCAGGCGCTTAAATTTAATACAAGACTTAATAATGCTGTTTGTATATAAATATTTATTTGTCGTCAATTATACAAATATTTTTTTGGGGTTTTTTTGAAATTTTTTTAAAAACTTCTTCAAATGATTCAATAGGTTCAAAATAATATCCGCAATCGTCTTTTAAACATGCGCCCATTTTAAATATTTCTTCGCTCGGGTAGTTTTTGCAAATCGGCGGCCTTTTTTTATGGTCTTTGCAAAGATTTTTTTCTTTATCAAACTTTTCACATTCAAATATAAGACCGAAATCGTCTTTATCTATAACTTTTATATGCTGATAAAAAGAATATGTTTCGGTGTCTTGAATTTTTTTAAATTCTTCTTCTGTTTTAATGACATTTTCATCATGGCGCACATAAATATTCCTGCAGCATGCACCGCACATTTTGCAGGAACCAAATCTGTAATATTTTCTTTTTAATATTTTAGTGTGAAATTGCTTTTTTAAAAAAGCAAATAAATTATGCAATATCATTTAAAAATACATCACTGGTCAATAATTCGGATAAAAATTCATCATCATCAATAGAAAGAATGCCGTCAAATGCTTGCTTTAATACGAGCTCCGTCGCTTCTTTTTCGTCTGTTTCTTTTAAGATTTCACTGAATTTCTTTATATCCAGTTCTCTTTGATATTTTTCTATTGCGTCATCTGAAATTTGAGATTCATCAACAAAATATGACGAATTCGCTCTGTCAAAAGGGTTTGTTGCACCAATTTGATTAATTCTATCCAAATTTTGACTTTGTGAAATTGAGTCTGAATTTGTATTTAAAATTTTATCCAGCATATTTTCCCTAAGTCTAAGTACTACATTATATAGTATGTATTATAACATATTTTTTTAAATCAATCTTTAGATTAGTTTATTTTAATTTTGCTATCAAGATAATGTGATTCACTTTGAGTATAATTGTTTATGTAATTAAGGGCTTCTTCGGGAGTATTTGCAATATAGTATATGGTTTCTGCGCATTTTGGCGCAAACCTGTTTTTAATTATTTCATTGAAAAATGATATTAAGGAATTGTAATATCCGTTTGTATTTAAAATAACTATCGGTTTATTACTGTAATTTAATTGTTTTTGAACTATCATTTCCGATAATTCTTCCAGTGTTCCAAAACCGCCCGCAAGAGCAATAACAGCGTCTGATAACTCGTCCATTTTCTGTTTTCTTGAGCGCATATCTTTGGTCAGGATGAATTTTGTACAATCGCCGGGGTTTATTCCGAGATTATACAATTTTTCGGGCATAACACCGGTTATATCGCTTCCGTTTTTTGAAGCGGAATATGTAACTTCTCCCATAAGGCCGAGTTTAGAGCCGCCGTATACGATATTATATCCGTTCTTTGCAATTTCAACACCGAGATTATATGCGGCTTTATAATATATTCTGTCAACATTATCGGAAGAACTCGCAAATACGCAAATATTTTTTATATTTTTATTCATTAGTTGTTTTTATATCCTTAAAATAATCTATGGTTCTTATTAACCCGTCTTTAAGATTAACGGACGGCGTCCAATTTAGAATGTTCTTTGCTTTTGTAATATCGGGACATCTCTTTACGGGGTCATCTTCCGGCAGTTTTTCATATATTATTTTTGATGACGATGACGTTAGTTTAACTACAAGCTCGGCTATCTCTTTAATCGATTTTTCGTCGGGATTTCCGATATTTATCGGAAAATATACACTGTCATCAGTTTCCATTAATTTTATTATAGCTTCAATAGTATCGTCAACATAGCAAAATGAACGGGTTTGTTTACCGTCACCGTATAAAGTTATATTTTTTCGACCGAGAGCCTGATTGATAAAATTTGAAATAACTCTGCCGTCGTTTTTATTCATATTCGGGCCGTATGTGTTGAATATTCTTGCGATTTTTGTGTTTAGGGAATACATTCTTCTAAAATCCATTATTAATGTTTCCGCAGCGCGTTTGCCCTCGTCATAGCACGAGCGAATACCACAAAAACTCACATTGCCCTTGTACCCCTCTGCTTGAGGATGAACAAGCGGGTCACCGTATACTTCGCTTGTTGATGATTGTAAAAACTTTGCATTATATTTTTTTGCAAGCTCAAGCAAATTATACACACCAAAAACCGATGATTTAAAAGTAAAAATAGGGTCTTCCTGATATTTTGGCGGACTGGCGGGACATGCCATATTGTATATTTCATCAACCTTGATATCAATGGGTTTGATTATATCGTGTTCAATGAATTCAAAATTACTGCGGACTAAAAGCTTTTCAATGTTTTTTAAATTACCGGTGCATAAATTGTCTGCGGCAATTACATAATTGCCTTTATTTATAAGCTTTTCTGCCAGATGAGAACCTAAAAATCCGGCTCCGCCCGTAACAAGAATTTTTTTCATTTATTACCTCATTATAATTGTATTACAAAAATCATTTAATAAAAACTTATAAATTGAATACTTGATTTTTTATCTTTTTGAGCGATAATTGATTTGTGAATTAGTTCAAAGTTGAACATTGCGGGATACTCTGCCGACGAGAAAGATTAAATATCTTTCGAGGAGAGGTAAGTCTGGAGGACTGCTCCGACAGGTTGAACGTAAATAAAAATTGAATATCGCGGGATACTCTGCCGACGAGAAAGATTAAATATCTTTCGAGGAGAGGTAAGTCTGGAAGACTGCTCCGACAGGTTGAACGTAAATAAAAATTGAATATCGCGGGATGGAGCAGTCTGGTAGCTCGTCGGGCTCATAACCCGAAGGTCGTTGGTTCAAATCCAGCTCCCGCAA
>CADBOZ010000109.1 GCA_902796515.1 uncultured bacterium
ATATACCTGCTTTTTGGATTTTTTTCTTAAATCTTTTAAGAGCAGATTCTATATTTTCATTTTCACGAACTCTTACTTCGGGCATCTGTTTTTCACCTCCTTTGGAGTTTAAATATCATATAATTAAATTAACATAAGAAAAAAAACACGTCAATTGTATTTTTTGCGCCATGCTTATTTTTTTTAAAATTTTTAATGTATAATTCGGTTATGTTAAATCAATTTTCAAGAGCTGAAGCGCTTATAGGTGCAGATAATCAAGAAAAGCTCCGTAATTCCAAAGTAATAATATTCGGAATAGGCGGGGTCGGCGGATATGTCCTTGAAGCCCTCACAAGATGCGGGATTGGCAAAATTCATATTGTTGATAACGATAAAGTATCTTTAACCAATATAAACAGGCAAATCGTTGCACTTCACTCTACAATCGGCGAATACAAAGTTGATGTGGCGGAAAAAAGAATGCTTGATATTAATCCCGATGTAAAAATCAAAAAATATAAAACTTTTTATCTTCCGGAAAACAAAAATGACTTTGATTTCAGTCAATATAATTACATTGTTGATGCAATTGATACCGTTAAAGCTAAAATTTCAATTATTGAAGAAGCATCGAAAAACAATATTCCGATAATTTCAGCTATGGGAGCGGGAAACAAACTCGACCCGACTAAATTTGAAGTATCGGATATATCAAAAACCTCTGTTTGTCCTCTTGCAAGGGTAATTCGCACAGAGTTGAAGAAAAAAAACATAAAAAACGTTAAGGTAGTTTATTCAAAAGAAGAACCTGCAAAATATGGCAACAATTCCGAACTTACCGCATCCGGACATCCCGTTGCGGGAAGTATTGCCTTTTGCCCTTCCGTTATGGGGCTGATTATGGCATCCGTTGTTATTCGGGATTTGATAAAGTAGTACGTTTTTTGCGTTTACCTTTTAATTTTTTGATTTTATCGGTATCTATGACTATATTTCCGTCACTGTCTTTTTGTTCAATACTATTTGCTTTAATAAATATATACCCTTTTGCGGTTTTTTTCCTGCCCGATAATACTCTTGTTATCTCGCTGCTATCTACTCCCAATTCATGCGAAGCCTTGCTCTGAACGGTGTATCTTGAAATAACCCCCTCGGGATTAATTGCATAAAAATCATTTTTATTTGCAGCCTGTCTTAATTTTTCAATTATATCCGTATCTACATAAATATTTCCGTCGGCATCTAATTTTTCGACTTCATTTGCAGGAATAAAAGAATATCCTTTTGCATAATCATGTTCTTTGTATAATACGCCGGTAATATTTCCGTGAGTAATTCCTAAATCAATAGAGGCTTCTTTTCTGCTTTCATATTTCTTATAATTCCCCTGCTTATCGACGGCATACAGCGATGATTCATTTGCAATCCGACGCAATTTTTCAATTACTTTTTTGTCTGTAATTACGTTTCCCTGTTCATCTTTTGTTTCTACCTTATCGGCATAAGCAAATGTATAATTCCCGCTTGCTCTTTGCCTTCCGTCCAGAATATGAAAAACGCTCGCTCTTGCAATTCCGAGCTTTCTTGCCGCAGCAGCCTGACTCCGGTATTTTTTATAATCTCCTTTGTTTGAAACGGCATACACGGGAGTTTTTCTTCCTGAAAAACAATAATTTAATGTCGTCGGGTAAATACGCATAAAAAATTAATTCCTTTCAAATAAGATAAAACAGGAACATAATTTTTTTTGACAATAATTACAATTGAACATCTCTCATCATATCTTTAAGAGCCTTCAAAGTCGACTCCATTGAAACAATATCCGTTGTTTTTTGTTGTAAAAATGCATTTATTTGAGGCATAAGTTCTATTGCAATATCCAATTTCGGATTTGTTCCCGCCTGATACATTCCGACATCAATAAGGTCTTTATTTTCTCTGTACAGCGCCATAAGATTTCTCATTTTGCCGGCCGCTTCTTTATGCTCCTCGTCACAAATAGACGTAAACAAACGAGAAATAGACCCGAGAGCATCTATTGCAGGGTAATGGTTTTGCTCTGCAACTTTTCTTGAAAGGAAAATATGACCGTCAACAATACCACGGACAATATCAACAATAGGGTCAGTAATGTCATCTCCTTCCATTAATACGGTATAAAGAGCAGTTATGGAGCCTTTTTCGGAATTTCCCGTTCTTTCAAGCGCTCTTTGGAGCCATGAGAATATACTCGGCGGATAACCTTTCATCGTCGGCGGTTCACCGAGAGAAAGACCTACTTCACGCCCCGCCATAGCGCAACGTGTTATTGTATCCGTCATTAAGAAAACTTTCTTTCCCTGATCCCTGAAGTACTCACAAACCGTTGTTGCGGCAAGCAAGCATTTCATCCTGATTAGAGGAGGCTGGTCACCTGTCGCGCATATTATTACCGATTTTTTCATACCCTCTTCCTGAAGAGAGTCAACAATAAACTCTTTAACTTCCCTGCCGCGTTCTCCAATCAGGGCAACAACATTAACATCGGCATCGGAGTTTCTGGCTATCATTCCCAGTAGTGTGGATTTACCAACGCCGGAGCCCGCAAAAAGTCCCATACGCTGACCCGTTCCCATTGTTAGAAGTCCGTCAATAACTCTTACTCCCGTTGATATTTGCTCTGTTATTATCGGACGGTGAAAAGCATCAGGTATTGTACCGTTGATGTTCATATATTTTGCGCCTGTTATATCAAGCGGACGGGAGTCCATAGGCTCTCCCAGGGGGTTTAAAAGTCTTCCCAGCAAAAAATCACCCACGGGGAATAATATCGGGCCTCCTGTTGTTTCAACAAGCGAACCCTGTCCTATTCCTTCTCCGTCGTACAACAAAAGAAGCTGCGCAACATCGCCCTTAAAAGCTTGAACTTCGGCCGCTTTTTTATCACCGTTATATGTTTGAATATAACACAAGTCGCCGATTTTAAGCCCCGGAAGTTTAACTTCTACCGTCAAACCGAGAAGTTTGGATACAACACCTTTATACTTGTATAAATTTGTATTTTCGAGCGTTGTATAAACTTTTTGCTTTAAATTGTGAAGTTTTAATTCTAATTCTTCATTCATCAAAATAATTATATCATTTATTATCTAGCTTTGCTCTACATAACCCAAAAGTTTTTCAACCGCGTTTTGAATTGTATTAATCTTATCTTCGATTATTTCAACTCTGTTTGAAAGCATTTTGGTTTGAGTCATATTTTCATAGAAAATATCAATAAATTGTGACGGGTTAAAGTTTTCAGCCTGCGCTTGAGAAATAAGTTCAAGTTTTTTGGACAGCTCTTCAATTTTTGCATCTCTTGTCTGACCTGTTTTAATAACATGCTTTAATGCATTTTCGACTTTACCCGTAAATTCAAGTACATTTGCTTTTGATTTTTCGCTTTGAACAAGTCTTGTTCTTATATCTTCAAAGCCGATATTTTGTATATCTTCAACTTTATTATTTAAATCATCAATTTTTGATACCGCATCTTTAAACCATCCCGATAAATGCCCGAGCTCGCTTTCAACATCTCTGTTTATTTTAATGTTTTCAAGTGCAACCGTTCTTAATTCTATTGTTTTTTCAACCAGATTTTTTACTTCGTCATTACCGGCAAGTGATTTTTCAACATTCAATCTTATTTTTGCAAGATCAGACTCAACATCCTCGAGTGTATACGTATAGTTTGAATTTTCGTCCGCAGTTCTTATTCTTTTTATTGCTGTATCAATTTTTTCAAACTCGCTTGCAAGATTTTCTTTAATCTCCTGCGAAATGTTGCTCTTTAAGAATTCAAAATTGGAAAGATATTCCTGAACTTTATTTGAAAGATTATCTATGTTTAAATTTTGCTCGTCTATTAACGATGTATCTTTCGGTTTATCGACAAGAGCCGATATTTTTTGAACATTATCCTTTAATTTTTGTTCTATCTGCTCTTTTGTTTCTTTCAGGTTATCCGTAAGTTCCACATTAAAATCTTCAATACCTTGAAGTTTTTCCGAAATTTTTCCGATAGCACTCAAAACACCCTGCAAATTTTTGTTTTCTTCAAGGGCGGTAATCTTCATTGCTATATTTGAAGTGCCTGATTGAATTTCTTCAAGAAGTTCTTTTGCATTGTGAATTTGTTGAAGATTTGTCCTGTCGATTTTTGTTTCAATATCTACAACTGTTTCTCTTAAAGACTTCTTTTCAACTATATTATCAAGATTAGCACCTATATAATTATCAAGAAGTTTATCAATTTTTAATTCAAATTGCGAAAGAGAGTTTTTATTTGTCTTATCCGCATTTATTATACCTTCCAGAATATCGCTTTTTATTTCATTTAAGATATCCTGTATACGGGCATTGTTCGTACCCATTGTACCGTTCATTTTTTCAATTGTATCGTTGCTGAAATTTTCCAAACCTACTTCAAGGGCGGTCAGCTTGTCTGTGATTTTTTCCATGCTGTCGCCTTGTTTAATTGAAAATTCCTGAAAATCAACTTTGAAATTAGAAAACTCTTTTTCAACTCTGTCGCTTATATTTTCAACGCTGTCTACAAGATGATCCGAAAGTCTTTGTAAATCTACTTTAAGAGTATCGAGTGTTTCAATATTTATTGTTTTTGTGTCATCCTGTATTTTTTCAATTGCATTTTTTAAATCTTCCTGAACCGAAGATACAACTTCCGAAAAAGATGTTCTTATTTGTCCGAGATTTGTGCTGTTTTCGGTTACAACATGTGTTCTGAATATTTCAAGTTTATCGGAAATAGTGGGAATTGCTTCGGATATTTGCGTTAAAATCTGCATGCTTGAAACCGAATTCATATCATTCAAGCTTGATTGCATATTTTGGATTGAAGACTGTATTTCAAGAGTAACATCTCTTAAATTCGTGGATAATTCACTAATATTTCTTCCTATATCCTGATTTTTGAGCTCTTCCATCGCTCTTTCGATAGGCTCTTGAAGGATTTTAATATTGCCTTCATTTATTGCGGTTAAGTCCCTTTTAAATGCGGTTAAGCCGATAAGTAAAGACTTTATTTCTTCCTTTACATTGTTAAGGTATCTTTCAAAATCATCCTGATTTTGACGTGATTTGTATAAAATTTCATCGTTTATAAGGTTGTGTACGTCTTTAAGCTCCGTTCCCAGACCCTGAACCGTTGTTTGTAAATTTTTTACTTCGTCTTTTGTTCCGTTCAAGTTTCCTGATAAAAGCTCAACATTATTTGATATATCAGAAATATTGCCGTTCAGAGCAAATATTTCCGTTTTAATACCTGTATCGCCCGCGGTATTAATTACTTTTTGTATTTCATATTTAACATTTTCAATCTGCGCTTTAATATCCGAATTCAGGTTTTGTATATCCTGCTTTGAATCTACGGCAGATATGTTGTTTTTTAAATTTGAAACGGTACTTGTGAGATTTCTTACTTCCTTTAAGGCGTCATTAAAAATATTTTCTTTATTTTGAATGGTTCCTATAAGGTTTGTAAGGTCTTTATATTTGGAATCAATAATGGATATAGCTGAAATTACGGAATTTACATTTCCCGTAATAGTATCAAGTTCTGCTTTTATATCCATCATATCATTTCTTGAATCTTGCTTTCTTACCTGTTCAAGAAAATCCGCAAAGTTTTTATTTAATGTAACGGTTATATTTTCAAAACCTCTTGAAAAATTAAGAAAATTTTCGGTAAGTTTTGCAATTTCAAGCGAAGGATTATTATTTTTTTGCTGTTCAACAAGATTAAATATTTTTTGCAAAGCTAAATCTTGAGAATTTAATTTTGAATACGTGGAAGCCGTATCGTTCATTAATTTTGAAAGCTCAGCTTGAAGCTTCGGGCTCTGGTTTGCATGACTTACCATGAAGTTTTTCAAAGTATCTTCAAGGGTTTTTAAATACTCGTTTGTTTGACCGTATTTAAGTTCCAAGCTCTTCCTGAACTCATTAACAAGTGTTGAAGCAATTTTTTCCGAAGTCAGATTAGAAATGCTTTCATATCTCTGGGTGAGGCTGTTCAGTGCGTTAGCTACTTCCGATTGAGATGATGCTCCGATTTTACTGTACAGACCCTTTATGGCGTCTGTGAGCATATCTAATCTCATTTCAAAACTATCTACCATTTTGTTTATTTTCCTATTATATTTTTATATTCTAACAAAAAGCATTAATTGATGGCACAATTGTAAACTTTTTTAATAAGTCTGCACTTTAAAAACACTGGTTTTTAAAGTTTCAAGATATTCACCGCTTAAGTGAGCCCAGTCAAATAAGACAACACCGCCCATTTTCAGTTTTCTTATTATATGAATTTGTCTTAATAAATCCTCCGGATCCGACTCGATAAATCCTGCAAATAGCCCCGGATAAACGATTGTATCGGATGAAGCTTTTCTTTTAATTTCTTCAAGCATGGATTTTGCAAGCTCATCATCACCCGTTAAAATCAAAGGGGTTATAGCGTCAAAATATCCTCTGTCAAGCCACAAAGCCCAGTCTTGATTTTTCGTTATAAGGCTGACTCTGTAATCCGGAAAAATTACGGCGGAAAGAAGAATATTCTTATTTTTAACAAGTTCGGATACTTTTCTTACATATTCCGTAACTTTATTTCTTCTGTAATCATTCCAATTGTCCCACATATCAGACCTCGGGACAATATTAACGGGGTCAACCTCAAATATCTGCATAAACTCGCTTCTTGCATAAGGAGTATATCCCCATTGATTTGAGTAATTCTCTTTTGATATATTCGGATATCTTACATAATCAATATTCAATCCGTCAATTTTATACTTTGTTGTAAGTTCGTTTATCAAGCTTAAGAGAAAGCCCGTAACTTCCGGATTTGCAGGGTCAAGAAAATAACCGTTATGCTCCTGCGGATGAGAAACATATCCTTCAAAATCCGCTTTTGTAAGAGTTTTGTTTTGCCAATCCGGTTTTTTTGCAAGTATTGAATTCGGATATGCTTCCGGTGACTTATTTCCTGCATAAAAACTTTCAAACCAGCAATGAACTTTAATTCCTCTTTTGTGCGCTTCTTTTACCCAGATAGCAAGAATATCCGTATCATTGTATATCGGATTTTGTTTTTCAAAACCGTATTCTTCCATAACGCTTGACGGGAAAATCGTAAGCCCGTGGAAGTATGTTTCAAGAAAAATGTTATTTATTCCCGTTTCTTTGATTTTATCAAGTGTTGTTTGAATTTCCTGATATGTTTTTTCGTTCGGTCTTATCCAGATACCCTTTAGCTCGTTTTTCAGGTAGGGAAGAGTGTATCTGAAGGCCAGAGTTGCATTTTTAATCGCCTCTTTTGCACATTGAAGCGAAGCGTCCGAAGAATTTTTCTGAGATTTTTTGTACTGCTGCTTTGCTTTTTTCAGGTAATAGTAAATATACTTATCGTCACGATTTGCATAATCGGATTTTGTGGAAATCAGAATATTTTGAACATTATCGATTTTTGCTTTTGCCTGATAACGATAACTTTCTATCGTTGTATAAGCACGTATTGTTCTGTCCAAAATTTCAATTTTTGTGCCGACTTTGAGGTTATCCGTAATCCATTTTTTACCGCTTCCATGCCCCGAAATAACATATCCGTCACGCGGAATATTTGAATTTGCACCGGTCAGAGCAACCACGGTATTATCTATAACCACCGCTTCTTTTCCGAATTCATTTGTTCCCGTTGTTCTTCCGAAATCACGAAGATATATCACAAGTTGATTTGCACCCCTGTAACCGGGAAACGAATTTGTTGCTTTATCAAGCGGGTATATGGCATTAATTCTTCTGGACGATTCCGATAATACTCTGTCATTATCATCTTCTATATCAATATTGTTATTTTTTTTAAAGAAAGTGATTTCTTCTTTTTCAACTTCTCTTTCGGCTTTTTTTTCAAGCTTTTGTATCTTATTATTTATTTTTATATCTTGTTTTGAGGTTTTTTTATTGTCTTCATCTTTTGAAATGTAATATACTTTATTTTCTTTTTTTTCGGCATTTTTATCAAAGTTATTTTCGCTGTTTACTTCCAATAAATCATTATTACCGTATGAAACGGGAGCAGATGAAGCTGATGCCCGTTGAGCGGCAACAATATTTAAAATCAAATAAAGAACTAAAAAAAATCTCCTCATGTCAATTAAATTTTATAATAAAAAAGCACGGCTTGCAAAAATTTTATATTTCATTACCTCAGTCAATTTGGTGAAGCTTGTTATATTTTAAAGAACGTGTATAGACAGAACTTTTTTTGAATTTTTCAGCATATAATTTTTCAAAATTATCCTGTGAATATTTATAGTTATTAAGAGTCGCGGTTATAGACCTGTGTGCCGTATATAACAAAACGGGTGTTAAAATTATGGCGGTCATTACGGCAACAATAAAATGTCCTAAAATTCTCTGTTTTCTTTCTCCGCTTCTTTCCGCATCTTCCAAGTCTATTTTCTTTTGTATTGCATCATTAATATAAGCGCTGAGTTCATTTGTTGAAAGATTGTCAATATAAGGAACAAAGTCTTTTGAAATATATACATTATATTTTTTTACGACAGAATCATTATCTTCTTCGTCATCATCTTTTAAAAGCTCTGCAAATTCTGCGGGCATGTTTTGCTCAATTTGTTCTCTTATTTTTTCAATATTTGAAAAATCAAAATCCTTACCGTTTAAAATTTCTTCATCCGACAGTTCTTTAACATTTGAATATTCGGGAAAACCATCACTGTCTTCGGAGATATTTACACCTTCATCCGGAGTCCGTGAAACATTTTCGGTTGTTTCTTGCGCATCATTTTCCAAAGGAGCTTTCTCTTCATCTGAAGGTGCATCATCTTCAGCTTTTTTTACTATATCCGTATTTACAACCTGACTTTCCGTATCAACTTCAGCGCTGCTACCAAACTCTTCGGGATTTATTTTAGAATTATCTTCCAATTAAAAACTCCTTTTATATTTTTCAAGAATTATACCATATTTATTAAATAAAAGTTATGCTTTAAAATTATGACATAAATTATGTTATAATTCATCTATGAGGATACTGATTTTAGGAAACAATTATGTTCAAAATAGGCTTTCCGACTATTTTAAAAGGAAAGATGATAATATAATTTTTTCAAATTCCGTATTTGAAGAGCTTAATATAAACCTTTCAAATTTATCGGATATTGAAGATTTTTGCAAAGTAAATGATATTAATTTTGTAATTCCGACGGAAGACAGGTATGTAACAGATGATTTTGAAAATATTTTTAATAAACTTGGTATAACATACTTTGCACCGTCAGAAAGTTCTTTTGATATTTGCAAATATAAATCTTGCGCAAAAAAATTTGCATACAAAAATAAAATCAATTCCGCAAAATTTTTCATAACCGAAAAACCGCAGCCGGCGTTTGATTTTCTTAAATCAACCTCCTATCCGATTGCAATACATCCTGATATGAAAAGCTATACGGAATGCGTAAAATTTGCGGAAACACACTCCAAAGCGCAAAATTTCATTAATAAGTTATTTGCAACCGGAAATAAAAAAATTGTTCTTGAAGATTATATAGCAGGTAAAAACATAGTATTTTGGGCAATATCCGACGGTTACAGCGCAAAGAAAATCGGCACTGTCGCAAAATATCAGGATAATATTTCATTTTTTAATCCGGATTTTATAACGGATGAGCTTGAAGCCAAAATACAAAAAGATATCATTGAACCCACAATTTTAAATCTTTCCATGGAACAGGAAGAATATATCGGAATTATCGGCTTTGATATAATTTTATCAAATGATAATACTCCGTATCTGGTCGGATATAAAGGCTTTTTCGATGATTTAAGCATTGACTTTTTCTTAAATACTTATAATTTTGATTGGCTTGAAGTATTTGAAAGCTGTATTAAAGGAGATGTATTTTTAAAATATGAATTTAATCCTTCATGCGATTATATGCTCGCCATCAGAGAAGGCGAAGAAATAGATTTTATTTCCGCAAAAACAAAAAGGAATTTAAAAAAATATATTGAAGAACTTGGTTTAGATAAAAATCTTTATACGGAGGCAGTAAAAATATGGAAATATTAGCAATTATTCCGGCTCGAGGCGGCTCAAAGGGTATTAAAAGAAAAAATATTAAACCGATACTCGGTAAACCCCTTGTAGCATATAGCATTGAAGCATGCTTAAATTCAAAATACATAACGAAAACAATTGTATCATCGGAAGACAGTGAAATTCTTGAAGTATCAAAAAGTTTTGGTGCCGAAACAATGGTAAGACCGGTGGAATTGGCACAGGATGAAACAAAAACCGCTCCCGTTATGATTGATGTGGTTGAAAAATTACAAAAAGAAAACTATTTTCCCGATTATGTCGTACTTATTCAACCGACCTGCCCTTTAAGAAGCTCGGAATTTATCGATAAAGCTTTTGAATTTTATTTTGAAAATTTAAAAAACGGATATGACAGTTGTTTTTCGGCATTTGATATGGGCTTCACTCATGCAAAATGGAGAATATTGCACAATAACAAGCTTGAAAGCTTATATGATTTCAGAAAGCGTCCGAGAAGACAGGAAATTGACGAACATTATAAAATGATAGGCGAAAGCGGTGCATTTTACGCACTTCCGACAAAAACAATGCTTGAAGTAAAAGATTTTATAGGATATAATCCTGTTGCATACATAACTCCAAGAATTATTGATATAGATACACCCGAAGACTTTGAAAGAGTTGAAGAAATTTTAAAAAATGCAAATTGTTAAAAATCTTTGTCTTAAACTAATCAGCATTTACAGATATTTTTCTAAATTCACACCGTCGGTTTGCAGATTTGAACCGACATGCTCAAAATATACATATGAAGCAATTGAAAAATTCGGCGTAATAAAAGGGTGCTATCTCGGTATAAGAAGAATTTTAAGATGTCATCCGTATTCAAAGGGCGGATTTGACCCCGTACCGGATGAATTCAAGTGGAAACAGTAAGGAGAAAAAAATGATATTGGATAAAATAAATTACCCGAATGACCTTAAAAGTTTAACTGTTGATGAAATGAATATTTTATCTCAGGAAATAAGAGAGCTTATAATCAAAAAAGTTAATACAACAGGCGGGCACTTAGGCCCGAATTTAGGTATAACGGAAGCAACCATTGCATTTCATTATGTTTTTAATTCACCCGAGGACAAGATAGTATTTGATGTATCTCATCAATGCTACCCTCACAAAATATTGACGGGAAGAAAAGAAGGATTTCTGGACAGCGATAAATATCTGAAATATACAGGCTATACAGCTCCCGAAGAAAGCGAGCATGACATCTTTAAAATAGGGCACACCTCCACTTCCGTAAGTTTGGCTGTCGGTCTTGCAAAAGCCAGAGATTTAAAACGGGAAAAAGGAAATATAGTTGCTCTTATCGGCGACGGCTCTTTAACGGGCGGAGAAGCTCTTGAAGGTTTAAATAACGGCGCAACACTTGGCAGCAACTTTATTGTTATAGTTAATGACAATGATATGTCTATAGCGGAAAACCATGGCGGACTTTATTCAAATCTTGAGCTTCTTAAAAAAACAAACGGTATGGCGGAAAATAATTTCTTTAAAGCAATGGGCTATGACTATTTGTATGTGGAAGAAGGAAATAACATTGAAAAATTAATTGAAGCATTCTGTAAAGTTAAGGATACAGACCATCCTGTTGTCGTTCATATACATACACTTAAAGGAAAAGGGTTGAAATTCGCGGAAGAAAACAAAGAAGCATGCCATTGGATTTTACCTCATACACTTGATGAAAACAAACCGGTATACGAAGCAAAAGAAGATTATAGCTCAATTACAAAAGATTTTATACTTAAAAAAGCTTCTAAAGACCGGTCAGTTATAGCAATAACCCCCGCAACTCCGGGTGTATACGGTTTTGACAGTGAATTCAGAAACAGACTCGGAAAACAATATACGGACACAGGTATAGCTGAAGAACACGCGGTAGCTTATGCTTCCGGACTTGCAAAGAACGGCGCAAAACCGATTTTAAATATTATGAGCTCTTTTGTTCAAAGAACTTATGATCAAATGTCACAGGATTTATGCTTAAACAATTCGCCCGTTACAATGCTTGTATACTGGGGAGGGCTATCTTCCGCAGATTGTACTCATCTTTGCTGTTTTGATATTCCATTAATTTCAAATATTCCGAATATGGTTTATCTTGCTCCGACAAATAAAGAAGAATATCTTGCAATGTTAAACTGGTCATTAGAGCAGAACAAACATCCGGTTGCAATAAGAGTTCCCAATGTTGACGTTGTTACAACAGGAATACCCGATAAAACCGATTATTCAATCTTAAACAAGTTTAAAGTTGTTGAAAAAGGTGAAAAAATAGCAATACTTGGCCTTGGAAATTTCTTCAATAAGGCAGTTGAGCTGAAAGATTTAATTAAAAAAGAATGTAATATCAATGCTACACTGATAAACCCTGTTTATATGACAGGGATTGATAAAGAACTTCTTGAAGAATTGGAAAAAGACCATAATTTGGTTATAACACTTGAAGACGGAGTATTGGACGGCGGATTCGGAGAAAAGATTTCAAGATTTTATTCCGCATCCGATATGAAGGTGTTAAATTACGGCGGTTTAAAAGAATTTACCGACAGAGTTCCGCTTGAAGATATCTATAAAAAATGCGGTTTGGATAATAAATCGATTATTTCGGATATTCAATCGGTGTATGCAGCCGAGCAGGCTAAATCAGGTAAATTTTATACTTTCCGTTAAGAAATTGCCCTGAGTATTTAAAAACTATAGAATTAACTTATGACAGTTTTAAGTTTGGTAATTCCGGTATTTAACGAAGAAAATACACTGGAGAATATAGTCAAAAAAGTTTTCGAGATTGAAAAAGAACAATATGCGCTTGAAAACAATATTTCAATTGAAGCAATTCTTGTTGATGATTGCTCAACAGATAACAGTGCCGAAATAATAAAAAAAATTGCCGAAAATAATCCGAAAATCAAAACTTGTTTTCATAAAGTTAATTCGGGAAAAGGTGCTGCGCTAAAAACAGGCTTTCTTGAAGCATCGGGGGATTATATAGGTATTCAGGATGCGGATAACGAATATAATCCGAAAGAATACTTAAAACTCCTTGCCCCGCTTTTAGAAGATAAAGCTGATGTTGTTTTTGGCTCAAGATACTTAAAACAGGATACAAGAAGGATTTTGTACTTTTGGCATACATGCATGAATAAAACCTTAACTTTGCTTACCAACATGTATACAAACCTTGATATTACGGATATGGAAACATGCTACAAGCTTTTTAAAAAGGATGTAATTAAATCAATTGCACCAAAATTAAAAGAAAACAGATTTGGTTTTGAGCCCGAGGTTACAATATATGTAGCAAAAGGCAATTACAGGGTATACGAATGCGCTATAAGCTATAATCCGAGAACTTATGAAGAAGGTAAAAAAATAGGGGCAAAAGATGGATTAAGAGCCCTGTATTGCATTTTACACTACGGTGCAAATACCGCTTCCATTCCCATGCAATTTATTTTATATATTATAATCGGAGGCATTTCCGCATTAGCCAATATATTGTCCTTTATGATTTTTGTTAACATTTTTGATAATCTCATCGTAAATGTTGCATTGGCTTTTATTATTTCATCAGCCATAAATTACATTTTATGTATTTTGCTTCTTTTCAGGCATAAGGCAAGATGGAGTTCGGCAGGAGAAATTTTAACCTACATCATAACCCTTATTATTATGGGAAGTATTGATTATTATTCAACATATCTGCTTCTTGCAGCAGGATTTAATAACTTTTTTGCAAAAACAATATCAAGCGCCGTTGGTATCGTCGGCAACTTTCTTCTGAGAAAATATTTTGTATTTCCGGAAAAAAAGTTAACAAAACTTAAATAAAAATGTTTCAAGATAATATTTTTGTGGAACTAAAATATGGTAGAAGCATACAAGAAGGTTAAGGAGAAACAATGAGTTCAGAAATGTTAAAATTTAATTCGGGTATTAATAAAAAAGAAGATAAGTCCCCTGAATCTACGGGTACAATTGCAAATGCTTCGGAAAAGAAGCCTGTATTATTTACACCTGCTCCCGAAACTGCAGGAACTATTGCAAGCTCTGAATCTCCCGAAACCGCAGGCACTATTGCAAGCACAAACAGTGCTCCTTCGGGCGGCCTTAACATCACCGCTTAATTATACTTTTGTCGAATGAATTAAGGCATATTCTCCTTTATAATAAAGTTGACACTTTAAAGGAGGGAATGTTATGCAAATCTTTAAAGCTGTAGCATACACGCTTGTTTTAATCGGAGCACTGAACTGGGGCTTAATAGGTGCATTTAATTTTGACCTTGTAAGCTTTTTATTCGGTAATATGACGATTTTAACAAGAATTATCTATACTCTTGTAGGTCTGGGTGCTGTAGGTTATTTTGTTGTTACGATGCGTGAAGAAACGGATTGCGTTAACTGTGGCTGCTAGATAACCCGAGTCAAGTGAGTTTAGCCAGACTTGGCTTAACGAACGAAGACGAGGGCAAAGGTGTGCGAAGCCGGTGCGGAAACGAGCTTTCGTCAAGAAAGCGAGTTGAGCACTACGATAGCGACGTAGGATAATTGAGTTAAATTTGCGACAACGAAGTGATAGCAAAGTTTAACGAGATACCCACAGGAGCAAATCGAAGCCGGTGCGAAACCAAATCGATGAGATTTGGTTGAAGCAGTCGATGACCGCCGTTTCAAATCTTTGATTTGACAGGCGGAAA
>CADBOZ010000110.1 GCA_902796515.1 uncultured bacterium
AATGAATTTCCTTTTAAAATCAACGATTTTGATTTTAGCGAAACATCCGATATTGCAAAAAATAAAGTAATAAAAACCGACATAACACAATATTTAAAAAACGGTAATAATACCATTGATTTTGCACCTCTTTCGGAAAGAAACAAAGGAAGATATATAATATACAGAGTGGAATTTCTATAAATAATGGCAGATACGGTCGAAAAAGATAATAATATAAATTCACCAAATCTTTTAAAAAGCGCAAGTTTGATTGTAGTTGTAATTTTACTTTCAAAAATAGCCGGTTTTTTAAGAGATATAATTGTTGCAAACTACTACGGGGCAAGCCTTGTATCTGATGCATATTTTTATGCTTACCAAATCCCCGCTCTTGCTATAGTTATACTGGGCGGAATGGGAGGCCCTTTTCACAGTGCAACCGTCAGTGTTTTTTCTAAAATAATTAAAAACTTTAATACAAAACCCGAAAAAGATGTAAAAAAGCTGTTTAATACTTATGAAACTTTTTCGTTGCTAATATTCGGCGCACTTGCGGCTATTTGTTTTTTCTTCCCCCAGCAGGTAATGAAAATAATAATCTCCCAAGCAACTCCGGAGTTATCTCATCTTGCGGCGTATCATCTTAAAATCATGTCACCCGTTATATTTGTAGGTGCGCTTTTAGGTTTGTATTACGGTATACTTGTAACATATAATAAATTCTTAATACCGAATATTGCTCCTTCCATGCTATCTTTCGGGGTTATTTTAACTTTAATATTTTCCCGTGGGGATGATACGGGTTTTTATCTTGCACTCGGAACAACAATAGGTGCCCTGCTTCAGCTTTTAGCACAGACACCCGTTGTAATAAAACTCGGATATACGTTTAAACCCTGTTTTGATTTTTTCCATAATAAAAATTTTAACGATATACTTGAGCTTTTAATGCCCGCATTTTTTTCTTCCACTATCGGGCAAATAGGAATTTATGTTGATATATTTTTCGCTTCGGGACTTGCGGAAGGTCAATGGACAGCTTACGGCTATGCTAACAGAATTTTTCAATTTCCGGTGGGATTAATGCTTTCGGCACTGCTTGTTCCTTTGTTTCCTCTTTTTTCAAGACTTGTTGCTCAGGAAAAATATGAAGAAGTCAAACATTATTTTAATAAAGGTGTCGGTTCATTAATTTATGTCGGCACATTTATGATGATATTTATATTTGTATCCCGTGTGGATTTGATTTCTATTGCACTTGAAAGAGGTGCTTTTTCACATAATGCAACACTTATGGTTGCAAATGTATTATTTGTGATATCTCTGTCAATTATTCCTTATATGTTTAGAGATTCGATAACAAGACTATATTACGCTTTTAACGATTCGAAAACCCCTTTTTATATTGCGATAGGTTCAATTGCTTTAAAACTTATATTTAATTCGCTTCTTGTCGGACATTTTAAAATATACGGTATAGCGCTTTCCACCGTTATAATTACCGTAATAAACGGCACATTACTTGCATTTTTGCTGAGAAATAAAATTTCAATCGGATATAAAAAATTCTTTTATCAGGTAGGGAAAATTCTTCTCTGTGCTTTAATTTCGTTTGTTTTTGCATACTTTTTAAACATGGCTTTAGAAGTATTTTTAAGTGCAAATATAATGTTAAAAGTCGTAAAAGTGTTTATTATATTTATCCTGTCATTGAGCTTATATATTCTTGTTTCACATATTTTTAAAGTTGAATACCTTGAAGATTTAAAAGAAAAAATCGAAGCAAAATTTAAAAGAGGTAAAAATGCCCGATAAGATAATCTTAAAAAAAGGGGAGGTTCTTGCTTTTAAAACGGATACCGTCTGGGGATTCGGCGCCGACCCTGATGATAACACCGCTATAGAAAATATTTATAAAATAAAACACAGAGATATAAAAAAACCTCTTATTTTAATGAGTTATGATATTGAACCGCTTAAAAAATATGTTAAAAATATCCCTGATTATGCACTTGAACTGATTGAAAAATATCTTCCGGGAGGACTTACTTTAATATTTAAAAAAACGGAACTTGTATCGGATTTAATAACACCTTATGATACTGTCGGAATTAGAATACCTGATAGTGTTGATTTTATTGAATTGACAAAAAAAATCAAAGGCGGGGTACTGGCTACAACGTCGTGCAATATATCTTCCGAACCTCCCGTTAAAAATTATCTTGAAGCAAAAGAAAAGTTTTCCGAATGTGCAACCGTAATTAAACCTGTAATTTTGCCCGAAAAGGAAACGGAAAATATTCCCTCAACCGTTATATTGTGCGATAATAATGATTATAAAATTTTAAGGCAAGGAGTTATAAAATTATGAAAAAAATTTTATTTATGATTGCTCTATTTAGTTTTAGCGCTGCATATGCACTTGAGGATATTCCGATAATACCGACAAACGGAAGCTATAGTGTTCAATATGTTGAAAATAATCCCGACCTTATTAATGTAAAAAATATGAAAAAGAAAGAAAGCATTGAACAGGCAAAAGAAAAGGCAAGAAAAACAATGCCCAGAACTTTTCAATTCAATAAAAGACAAAATATAGAACAAAAAGCACTCGATTATATCTATAATCAAAATAATTATATGATACCTGTTTTGTAAGTGCTTTTTGAACAAAATTTTAAGTAATTTATTTAACTATAGCTTTTCAAAATCACAAACTTTATTGAATTTATCTCTTAATAAATTCAATAAAGCAAGTCTGTTGTTTTTGATTTTTTCATCTTTATCCATAACAAGAACTTTGTCAAAGAACTTTGCTGTCGGGTCGGTTAGAGAATTTAAAGACTTAATATATTCTTTCAAATCATCCGTGCCGTTATGTTCTTTTATAGCCTTATAGAGTCCTTTTTCTTCTTCAAGAGTAAATAAATTATCTTGAACATCTTTTAATGAGCAATCTTTTAAAATCTTAGAAACTCTCGTAGCGTTTTCTTTAATTTTTAAGAAATTATCATCATTAGAATATTCTTTTAAAATATCAGCCTTACTTATAAATTCAAGAACATTCGCCAGAGGATTTGTATTTTCTAAGGATTTTAAAATGTTGAAGCTGTAATTATTTTCATACATTACATATAATCTTGAAATAAAGAAGTCTTTAATTTCATCAACTATTGTATTTTCAAGAGGAATATTAAACTCTTTTGACAACAGGTCAAGAGAATATTTAATTAATTCAACAATATCAATTTTTAAATTGTTTTCAATAACTGTTCTTAAAATACCGATTGTTGCACGACTTGTTGCAAGCGGGTCGTTTGAACCCGTCGGACGTTTTTTCTTTTTATCTCCCTGAGTTGATATAAATACAGCGCAAATTGTATCGATTTTATCCGCTATTGAAACAATTTGTCCTTCGATTTTTGACGGAAGTTCCGAATTTGCGGCAAGCGGGAAGTAGTGTTCCGATATTCCGAGTGCAACATTATCTTTTTCACCGTCTTTTTCGGCATAATTTTGACCGATAAAACCTTGTAATTCCGTAAATTCAAATACAAGACTTGTGGAAAGGTCGCATTTAGATAATTTTGCGCATCTTAAGATATCTTCTTTATTGTTAATACCTAATTCGTCCGCAATCTTATCCGATAAATTGATTAATCTTTCAGCTTTATCATATAAAGTACCTAACCCTTTTTGGAAAGTCATACCCTTCAGGGCATCAAATTTATCAATTAATTTTGTTTTAGTATCTTCGTTATAGAAAAATATACCGTCTTCAAGGCGGGCGGTTATAACTCTTTGATTTCCTGCCTTAATGTTGGAAAAATCGCTTCCCGTATAGTTTGCCATTGTTATAAATTTATTTGAAAGCTTGCCGTCTTTTGTCCAGAGCGGAAAGTATCTTTGATGGCTGGACATAACCGTTGTTGTAACAATAGATGGAATTTGAAGATATTTTTCCTGAAATTCGCATAAAACGGGAACGGGCCATTCTGTAATAAATGTAACTTCTTCAAGAAGTTCGGGCATTTTCTCAAATTTTATTTCAAGATTGTTTTCTTCTGCGCATTTTTTTGCGGAATTAATAATAAGCTCTTGTCTTTCGTCTTGATTAACAATTACATTTGCTTTTCTCATTAAATCAACATAGTTTTTAGGCTCGTCAATTGTTACGTCAATATTTTTTGAATATCTGTGACCTTTTGTTTTGTTTGTTGATTTTTTATCCATGATATTAAGTTCAACAACTTCGCTGCCTAAAAGCGCTACAACATTTTCAATAGGTCTTGAAAATTTTTCATCATTATCAGCCCAGCGCATAAAGTGTGAACCTTGAAGTTTTAGGATTATATTTTGAACGTTGTTTTTTAAAATATCCCTTATGTCGTTACCTTTTAAGGTTATTTTTGCCCATATATAATTCTCTTTTTCATATAAAGCGCTGACTTCAACTCCGTTTTTCTTTGCAAAACCGAGTGCCGCAGGAGTGTATTCGCCTTTGTCGTTTTTTGCAATATTTAAAATAGGGCCTTTAACGTCCTTTACAACATCTTCCTGACAAATATCAAGATTGTTAACTATGACACTCAAACGCCTTGGAGTAGCGTAAACATTTATTGCTTCATAGTTAAATGCGTTGTCTTTAAATAATTTTTCAAACGAGCTTTTTAATTGGCTTATAGCACTTGGTATAAATTTATAGGGAAGCTCTTGAACCAATACCTCTAATAAAAAATCTTTCTTCATAATGTAGAATTGTAGTATAAAAACAATTAAAACAAAATAGCTTTTTTAAAATTTTTATTAAGAAAATGAAACAATTTTTTAAAAAAACACCTCAATTTTTTGAAAAAAATCCTATTATGTGTCAAATTATAAATAAGAAAGTTTAGTTTATAAAAATATGCTTAATCTGGATATAATTGAAATAAGTGACGAACAATCACAAGGTGCAAAGCTCCTTGCAAGCAGTTTATCCGAGCCTTCAATCAGAAAAAGGGGTATGATAGATATGCTCGGTATATCCTGTGCCGTTAATTATCTTCATGCAAAAAGGTTCAGGATAGATACAAGAAGAAGCGTTTATAAAATTCCGCTTTTATTTGAAGAATTTAAGCTGACTGATATTTATTACGGAAATTACAGAATAGATATCATAACTCTTTATAAAGAAAAAAATGTGAAAATCCCGAAAGTCCACGTTGATATGGATATTTTGCCTCATTTTTATTTTGTTGTTCAAATAGGTGCAAAAATAAAAGAAGCAAAAATGATAGGATTTATTGATGCAAAAAATATTCCGTCTTGCTCACACGATTCAAAATATTATTATCCGCCGTTGGATTTAATTTTTGATTGCAAAAAGTTTTCAATGCTGACAAGTCATTCCGTTGCGTCAAAAACATTGCTCGGAAAACATGTTGATTGCATGGGATTGTTTTTAAAATTCATGGATAACGATTTATCTTCCGTATATAAACGTCAGATGATTCAGCATTTAATGAATTGCGATTCATGCAGGGCAAGATTTATTGATACGGTTGAGTTTGAAAAGCTTGCAAACAATATAAAATTCTATCCCGATTTAATCAGAAAGAGCAGAACAATTACAAAAACGGAAAATACCGCTCTTGAAATTCAAACAGACAGCAAATTTGCAAATCTTGAAGACGGTATTGAAAATGCCGTTCTTGAAGATAAGCCCGAAACTGCTGTCGGCTTGATGGAGCCGGAAGATTTTACCGATATAAATGATGTCGGCGGAGATAATACAAACAATTTCAACAATAATAATGCAAATAAAATTAATGAACATAAAACAGTACAAATGTTTGATTTGTCGGAAAAACCGGACAGACAAGCTTTGAGTAAAAAAGTAATAGATAAAATTTTTAACAGAATACCGAAAATAGAGCTTCCTCAGATTGCTACGATTACGAATGCAAAAAACAGAAGAACCGCAATGATATCTGTACTGGTAATTTTTATATTATCAAGCTTTGCTTTTATTTCAATAAAAGGTACATCGGATATTGATGAAGAAAATAGTCAAATAGCGAATTTTGAAGATCCGTTTGAAGATTCAAACAGTGATTTTTCATATGGTTCGGGGCAAGCAAAACTTATTCCGAGGGAAAGGAGTATTGAAGAATATTCAATACAACAGCCAAAAATATCAGAACCCGCGTACACTCCGAGTATCACAAAAATTGCATGGGAAGCGCCGGAAAGTATTACAAAAAAAGATTCGTATAAAAAATATCTTATACTTGCGGGAAAAAATATAAAATTAAATTTGCAAAATGAATTGTTGCTTGTAAATGACATACCCGTAAATAAAGTTATGAAGCTTGATTTAAAAGTTGCATCTTCGGGAGATGTACAGGACATCAAAATAACCGCTTCTTCAGGGTCGGATCAAATTGATGCTGCGGCAAAAAAAGTAATAACCGAAACTCTTAACTATATGAAACCGCCAAGTCATGGTATTATTTCCCATCCTGCAAGTATTACGCTCGTTGCCGAGTTGCAATAAATAAATTTAAGATTTTTTGTTTTTAATGTATAATTACTTCATCAGACAGGGAGTGTAATTATGCAGATTAATAAAAATTATAAAAATTTGGCACAGAGCTATTTATTTTCTACTGTTGCAAAAAAAGTTGCGGAATTCAGTCAAAAAAATCCCGATAAAAAAATAATAAAGCTCGGAGCGGGCGATGTTTCAAGACCTTTATGCAAAGCGGTAACGGATGCTATGCATCTTGCGGTGACAGAAATGGGTACAAAGGAAGGTTTTCACGGATACGGGCCTGAACAGGGATACGATTTTCTAAGAAATAAAATAAAAAATTATTACAAAAGAAGAAGCGTAGAGCTTGAACTGAATGAAATTTTTATATCAGACGGTGCTAAATCCGATTTGGGTAATATCCTTGACTTATTTGACAAAGATAATACCGTTTTAATTCCCGACCCTGTCTATCCGGCTTATGTTGATACAAATAAGATGAACGGCAGAAATATTGAATATATAGATGCAAATATTGAAAATGAATTTCTTCCTCTTCCGGATAAAAATTTAAAAGGAGATATAGTTTATATTTGCTCCCCCAATAATCCGACAGGTGCGGTTTATAAGAAGAGTCAGCTTGAATTATGGGTTAAATGGGCACTTGAAAATAAAGCTCTTATTATATTTGATGCTGCTTACGAATGCTTTATCTCGGATGATAGCTTGCCTCACAGTATTTTTGAAATTGAAGGGGCAAAAAAATGTGCAATAGAATTTTGTTCATTCTCTAAAATTGCGGGCTTTACAGGTACCAGATGCGGATATACCATAGTTCCCGCCGATTTAGAATACGAGGAGATGAACCTTAATAAAATGTGGGTCAGAAGACAAACGACAAAATTCAACGGCGTTTCATACATAGTTCAAAAAGGTGCTGAAGCTGTATTTACCGAACAAGGCTACGCTGAAATAATGGAAAACATTGAATATTATAAGAACAATGCTCTTGTAATGGCTAATACACTTGAAAAACACGGTATATGGTATACGGGAGGAATTCATTCTCCTTACATTTGGATGCAATGCCCGAATAATATGAAAAGCTGGGACTTTTTCGATTACCTGCTTGAAAATGTTGCCGTTGTCGGCACTCCGGGGCTCGGTTTCGGCAAAAACGGCGAAGGCTTCTTCAGATTAACTTCATTCGGAACTTACGAAGGTACGAAAGAAGCAATGGAAAGAATTGATAAATTGCTTAAATAATTAAATACATACAGAGCAACAAAAAATTTGCATAATTTTTATTTTTATTGTTAAATATAACTAACGGAAAACAAATTCCGTAAGAAAAATTTTATATCGGGTACGGTTGCGGATATTCCCGCCAATGCTCGACGCATTGCCGTAAACATCCTTACACACCTTTGCCTTTATATTATTTTTCTAACGGAAAACAAATTCCGTAAGAAAAATAATATAAAGGTGCGGATGTAGCTCAGGTTGTCGAGCGTCAGCGAAGACAATGTGGCTTGACCACAAAAGTAGAGGATACTCTACCAATTGAGCAAATCCGAATTTGAAAATTGAATATGTTTATGCGGATGTAGCTCAATTGGTAGAGTATCTGCCTTCCAAGCAGAATGTTGCGAGTTCGAGCCTCGTCGTCCGCTAATTAAAGGGTATCACTTGTTGATACCCTTTTTTATTATTTATCAAACCTAAACGAGCAACTGTTGCGATGCTTCTGTACTTTTTCAGGACAGTTGATTATTCGGTTGAAATGATTATTTTTGCCTCAATCGGCTGTGTGTAAAGAGTTTGGCGGTAGGAAGTTTCCTACGAATAATCATTTCAGAAGTCCTAAAAGTCCAGATTTTTTCTGATTTTGTCTAATTTGTTCCTGTTTCTGTCCCTGTGCCGGTTTTGGGGATTTTTTATCTGTTTCACCTGTGATGATTATTTATAGGTTGGCGAAGTAAAAATTTAAGGTCGGGAGAAAAACGGCGGAATGAAAATTCACTCTGCCGTTTATTAGATTTTTATCATTCTATACAGGTATAAAGTGAGTAGGTCGGCATTACGATGCCGACATTAATATTTTATTGTCTGATTAACCTTTTGTCGGCTTAATAAAGCCGACCTACAAAC
>CADBOZ010000111.1 GCA_902796515.1 uncultured bacterium
ATTCAATTTCATCACCAAAAAATGAGATTCTGTTTATTATTTTTTCAAAACTGGGCATAATTTCAACCACGTCGCCTCTGGCTCTGAATGTTGAGCGCTTTAATTCAACATCATTTCTTTCATATCTGACCCCGACAAGATACGATAACAAATCTTTCCTTGTTATTTCTTGGCCGACAACTAGCGATATTGTCCCTCTGAAGTAATTTTCAGGCAAACCTAAACCGTATATACAACTGACCGATGCAACAACAATAACGTCATTTCTTTCGTATAAACTTCTTGTGGTCTTATGGCGCAGTCTATCTATTTCATCATTAATTGATGCTGATTTTTCAATATATGTATCGGTTCTCGGTATATATGCTTCAGGCTGATAATAATCATAGTAGGATATGAAGTATTCAACCGCGTTATCGGGAAAAAGTTCTTTAAATTCGTTATATAATTGTGCTGCAAGCGTTTTGTTGTGAGCAATTACAAGGGTCGGTTTTTGAACTTGTTGTATTACGTTTGCAATAGTAAATGTTTTACCCGAGCCCGTAACCCCAAGGAGAGTTTGAGAAGGCATTAAGGAATTTATCCCCTCAACAAGAGATTTGATAGCTTTTGGCTGATCACCCGACGGCTTATAGTTTGATGAAATTTTAAAAAGATTGTTTTTCATTAAATGTATATTAATTCAAGCAATTATTATCTTCAATATTACATTATGTTAATTTTTTTTAATATTCTGCATAATAAAAAGCAATTTATTAATTCAGGTAACTTTAGATATTCAAAAAAGGAGATTTATATGCAAATATCAAACATAACATTTAATCATAAATTAAAGTTAAATGAAATTAAATATGGTACAAATCCTTTAAGTTTCGGGTCGCAAAATATTCAACCCGATACTTTTGAAAAATCCGAAGAATCAAAACTTGCTCTATACAATAAACAACTTGAAAAAAATCCCAATACAGCGTTTTTATATAATCCTAACCTTACTCATATTGAAAAAATGCAAGAATTAAACAGGCATCCTGAAATAATCTCCGTCGGTGATGCGGTTAAAAATACACATGTTGGAACAGAAGCTGTTAAGGATGATATATTTGATTTTGATGTTTTAGAAACCGAATATATGTCAAGAAATCAGAAAAAAACAAAGAAAACAAGATTAATAGACACAAGTTCCGAAAAAAACAAAAAAACTATGGAAATATTATCAAAGAAAGGAAAAGATTTATTCGATTATCCTAATTTCAGAAACAAATTTAAAATGCCGCTTAGCACCTTCAGAGAATATATGACGCTCGGAAGGTTTGAAAAATTTAGCGTTGATTCTGAAAATCCAAATAACGAAGTTGAATCAAGAATAATTGATACTACGTCACCTAAAAATCAAAAAGCGATATACTTGTATGAGACATTAAATCAGAGGGGAGTATATTTAGACAGATTACTGGGTGCAGAAAGAAAAGATAAAATATATGCTAACGCACATGATTTAATAAACTACGGTATATATGATGAAGAAGAAATTGCCTCATTAATTCAAGACGGAATAATCGACGGTAAAATTGAACAAGATAATAATTCTGACGAAGTAAAAGTTTTGGTAAATTTAAACGACAGAAAAACCGAAGAAATGCTCAAAAAAATCAGGAGCAAAAACTGTCTTGATATAGAAACTTTTTCCCAAAGATACGATATACCCGTTTCTGATATAGAAGATGCATTTTTGGACGGAAAAATTGACCTTTTATATAAACCTTTGTTTATAGGCGAACTCGGAAGAACAAAAGTTAATACAAAATCAGAAAAAACATCCGCATTCCTTACTCAAAAACTGCTGCAAAAAGCAATTGAAGAAGAAATTCTTCAGGAGCATAAATTAAAATCAAGAATACTAAACTCACTTAAAATGAAAATAACCTGGTACTTATGTCCCGAAACAAAAAAAGTTGCAGAAAAAATCGTACAAAAAAATCCCGAAATAAGAGCAATTCTTGCAAAAAAGAATGAAATAGAAAAGATGAAAATGGATATAAGACAGGAAGAAACTATACCTGATGATAATATTGAAGAAGAAATTGAAGAAACAATTCCTACTCTGACGGAAAGTGAAACAAGACTGCTAAATCAATATTTTAAAGGCATTTGGAAAATTGCGGGAACTGATGAATTTAGTCAGGCAAGAAGAAAAGCTAACGAAATAATTAAAGAATATAAAAATCACGGAATTGGAAGCATTCAAGACCAATACATAAAAAATCTGCTCTTGAATTTTGAAAAAAAGTGTGATTAACGGTTTAAATAACCTATCCGAGCGAAACAGCCTTCAGCATAGTGTCTTTTATTGTCTTATCAAGAATTTCATCAATATTTGAGTTTAAAAGCACATTATTTCCGACTTCCGTACATCCTCCGGGTGTGGTTACGTTTTTAATTAACAATTCGGTATTAAAATTGTTTTCAATCATCATTTTTGCACTTCCAAGAGCGGTTTGAGCCGATAATAAAATCGCCTCATCATGGTTTAAACCTAGCTTAGCTGCGGCTTTTGCCATCAAATCTATAATCTTAAAATAATATGCAGGGCCGGAACCTGATAATGCCGTAATTATATCAATTTTATCTTCGGTTGTTTTTATAACTTTTCCGCAATTAGACATCAGATTATAAACAAAATCAAACTCATCATTTGATACATTTTCAGACGAACAAACGGCGCTCATACCCTCATTAACTAAAGCGGGAGTGTTTGGCATAATTCTGATTATTTTTGAATTCGGAAGAATATTCAGGTATTTTTGGATTTTTACGCCTGCAAGAATTGAAATAATAAGCTGGCTTTTATAGTTTAATTTTATTTCATTTAAAACTTCATCCGCCTTAAAAGGCTTAACTGCAAGAAATATTATATCTGCAGCTTCCAAAATGCTTTTAATCGAATTTTTACAATTAAAACCGTATTTTAAGGCTAAATCTTTGCAAGCTTGCTCGTTTATATCGTAAAGAAAAATATTTTTCGGATTAATGAAATTACTTGCCGCAACTCCGCCAAGTATTGCGCTTGCCATTTTTCCGCAACCTATAACCCCTAATTTTACATTTGCATTCATAATCTTGACACCTTATTTTGTCTAATATAGTATAGTTAATACCGACATTGTTATTATGTCAATAAAAAAATTAAAATTAACAAGGAGAAAATAAAATGCGTCGTACTTTGGAAGGTACAAAAAGAAAAAGACAAAATGTTAGCGGTTTTAGAGCAAGAATGGCTACTAAAAACGGAAGACGTGTTATTAATGCAAGACGTTCTAAAGGTCGTCACAGCGTTTCTATCGTTGCAAAAAAACTTGCTTAGTCATAAATTTTGTCGTGCTTAAGGAAGAAAACAGACTAAAAGCCAATTGCGCATACAATGCAACATATAATAATAAAAACGTTTTTACTACGGATTTACTTGTAATGTATGCGGGCAAACAAAAAGAAAACAAAGACTACCCCACAAAGGTAGGTTTTGTTGTATCTAAAAAAATTCATAAGCGCGCGGTAAGAAGAAACAGAATAAAAAGACTAATAAGAGAAAATTTCAGACTGTTACTTAAGGACAATAATCCGACAATAAATACTTATCAGAGCATAATTATTATGCCAAAATACGACATCTCAAATAAAACATACGCGGAAATTAATAAATCAATTTTAATATTACTCAACAAATTGGCAAATAAAAATATTTAGCATTATTATATAAAGTACAATGAATACTCTTGTTCAAAATTTATTAGAAAATCAAACCAAAGAAAAAATACAAAAACCCAACTGTCAAACACGTTCGGGACGTTCGTTACTTGCGTTTTACCTTCAAACAAAATTTAAACAAATAATAAACCACGACAAAAAATCCGATAAGCAAATTATAATTGATTATAAGAATAATTTTCTGGATAATTTTTGTCAGAGATTGATAGACAGACACGAAGACAGAATTTTAATTGCTCTCAGCGGAGAGTCTGCAAGCGGTAAATCTACAATTTGCAAACAAATTCAAACTTGCATTACGGAACTTAAACTTCCGGTTACTATATTAACGGCTGACAATTATTTTAAGGATATCTCCGAATTAATCACAAAATACGGAAATTTTGATTTATTGCGTGATGCGGGATACGATGTTGATTCTCCCGATAATTTTGATTTGGATTTATTAAAAGAAGACTTGCTTAAACTTCAAAAGGGCGAAGATATTTTATCGCCCGAATATCTTGTAAACGGCACAGGAAAATCAAAACCCAAATCAATACCTGTTAAATCCAATAAAATCATAGTCGTAGAAGGTATGTGCTCAATATATGACACAGTTAGAGATATTTTTGATATAAAAATTTATATTGATTTAGATAACGAAGAACGCAAGCAAAGATTTTTAAACCGCGCTAAATCAAGAAATCAGGATGAAATAAATGCTCTTAAGCACTGGGAATATATTAAATCTGCGGGTCAAAAATACTTAATACCGCACAAAAAGCATTGCGATATTATTATAAACGGCGAGTGCGATTTAAAATATTTTCAGGATATGGTGATGTATATAAACCTTATAACTAATAATTTCTATGAAGAATAGCTTCGGCAAGCTTTTGAACTTTATCATCCAAATATTCATATGTAGAATTATTTTCGATTATGTAATCCCATTTGTTATAGTTATCAAGCGATGTTTCCGTTGCATCTTGATTACTTACAATTACCCCTCTTTTGCTTCTTGTTTCAAAACTTGCTTCAACACGTAATAATATTGCACCCTTGGATTTAAAATACTCCATTTCATAAACCATTCTTAAATCGGGAACAATAATATTGCTAAATCCCGTAAGATTGTTCAACCAATAATCGGGACTGATACTTCTTCCCCAATTCCCGAGTCTTATAAGCTCTTCCCGATAAAGATGTTTATTGTTATAAATCTCATTAAGCGATATTCCTTTTTGCTCGGCAAGTTTTATTTTAATTGCATCTCCTATGCCTATTCTTTTGTATTCCGGCATGTATTTAAGAAGTAACTCCGCAACCGTATCTTTGCCGGAATATTGTTTTCCGGATATTGCAATTATGTTTTTAGTATCATTCATTTCATAATTATATTCTAAATTTCATTTTTGTATTGTTAAGATTTGTTAACAAATTATTAAATAAAAAGCAATATTTAAAGAGAAAAATACTTTATTAAATTGTGGGATTACATACTACTTAACGAACACGATTTAAAACATAAATAAATCAAGACGTTAAAGGGTAAGATTCCGCAAGGGTTAAATTTTATAGGGGAATATGATGATTTACTTAAATTATTTTTAAGAATATCTGATTATGTGTGTGGTAAAAGCTTTGCTGAAATAGCTTAAAATTTCAGAAAATGTGGTAGTTATAAAAAATTATAAGGTGTGTGTATTATGGGTTGGATTACTCTTACTGCAAGAGACATGAGCAATAGTGTTATGCAAAACGAATATAATCTTGAATTATTTCGTATTGCAAACAGAAGAGAACGTCTTAAAAGCGAAGAATCTTTAAGATTAAGAAAGCTTCAAAACGAACAAGATGAAGCTATAAAAAACAACTATGCGCACATTAAATACGACGAAGCAAAAAAAGCTCTTGATGAAGCTAAAAAAACAACTAATGTTGCAGCCGCTGCCGAAGAAAAAACTAATCCGTTTGATGATATTAAAGAATTCAGCTATGAAGAAGCATCTAACTTAGGATTACTAAATAAAACACAAAATGCCGCTTATAATATGGTTAAAAAATATGCAGATACAAGCAGATGCACACAGGTATATAATTCTGAAAGTAAAGAACTTACCATAACAACTGAAAAAGGTATAAACTACACAATTTCAGACGAAGGCACAATAACAGTTGATATACCTGAATATTCCGTAGATAACGAAAAATATGAAGCAGTAAGCTTTGAAATGACTTCTCCCTTAAAAGCAATGGAACAAGGTGTTAAAGTTAATTATAAATCCATAATGGACACATTAGAAACTGCAAACAGCATTGATATGGGTCCTAATTCTAATTACAATGTTACTCAACAACAAAAAGAAGTTTTAAAAAACGGCGGACTAAATTTAAACAATAATTCAGATGTATACTTATACAACAACACAATAGTTGTAAAAGGTAAATATGACGATTATTGCGTAATTGATGCAAACGGTAATGTAGGCCGTTTTGATGCTAACGGTATGATGATGCAAATTGTTCACTACGGTATAGGCGGATGCTGCGAAGGTACATCTACCAGAACAAGGGAATTTGATGCACACGGCGTAAGCCAACCAAGACAAGCAAGCGATTTTTGCACATACGAAGATGCTAAAAAAACCAATAAACTTACTCAAGAACAACAACAGGCATACAAAAAAGTACAAAACAGTATATCTAACTTTAATAAAAATACCGTAACAAGATTTGATAAAAACAGCGGTAATATAACAATTAACTGCAAGGACGGCACAGTTCACGTTATTGATAAAGAAGGTAATGACACAATCACTCTTTCTGGCGATATAACATATACAAGAACTTGTGACGGCAAAAATCAATTTGGCGGACTTGACTTAGGTGAATTTGTTAACAGTTTGTCAAATGCTCAACTTAAAGAATTAGTTGAAATGACGGGCGTTGATGATGCAGATACATTATTGGTATATGCTAAATATCCTACAATGGGTAAAATTGATGAATTAAAAGGTGCATTATTCTTTATAGATGAATCCGGCAATGCAACTATAATAAAATCCGACAACACAATAGTTACAATAGAAAAAAATAATACGGAAAGCGAACAAAAACAGCAAATTACAAAAGCCGAAAGCGAATTAAAAAATGCAGAATGCGACTGGCAAAATGAACAATTGATTATAAACAGAACTTATGCTGATTTTCAGGATGATATAGAATCCGAAATCACGGATGAAGAAAATATGCTTGCACGCGAACAAGCAAACATAGAACATATTTTACAACAATTAAGTGCTGAAAGCGAAACATTAAACAGTAATATCCCGACAGCAATTCAAAAATCAACAATATTTGCTTAATAGCGGATAAATACAGATAAAATGTTAAGTTTTGTTAAGTAAATTATAAAAATTGCGCAATTTTTAAAGCGCAATTTTTTTTATTATGGTGTGGGATTACATACTACTTAACGGAAAAACTTTAAAACATTTACTCTTAATTATTTACTTCTCAAATTAAAACCTAAAATTAACAAGGTATGGTTTTAATATAAGTCCGAATTAAAGAAACGTTAACTGGTGTAGACACAGGGAAATAGGGTTAATATTATTAGAAAAGAGGACACACTATGGGTTGGGTTACATTAAACTTGCGCAAAATGGATGATCAGGTTTTGCACAACAATTTTCAGGCACAATTACTTGAAATTTCAAGAAGACGTCAACAGGTAGCACGTAACAAAGGTTTGCAATCGTTATTAATAAATAATGAAAGAAAAACTATGTTATCCGATGCAAAAGTTGATAAGGAAAATAAATACAAAGAATATCAGGAAGCATACGACAAGTATACAAAACTGAAAAAAGCATACGACAAAGCAAAAAGCAATTCGCAAACATACAAAAATAAAGCAAACGATAAATATTCTAAAGTCATAACAGATGAAAACTTTAATCCGGTATTAAAGGATGGCAAACCGCAAGAACTTGAATCTGCATATAAAGACAAAGACGGAAATTATTATAAAGAAAATAATAGTGAAGGAACGTATGAAGCAGCACAAACAGGTTATTGGCTCGGAGATAATTACAAGGTAGTTGATGATAAAAACATACTTACCGACGTAAATTACTATAAAGACGGCGATAATGACCCCGCGCTTGTATTAAGTGAAAGTCAGTTAGAAGCGCTAAAAGCTCAGGTTGATGCTGCGGAAGGTGAAAAAACACTGATTTACACCGAATATAACGAAGAAGTAACAAGATACGAAGAAAATAAGAAAAACTTAAACGACGATTTTGATATGCAGCAACAAACATTAGAAGAAGAAACAACAACGGAAGAAAACAGTATCGATTTAGAGCAAACGCAAATTGAAACACAATTAGAATCGTTCACTCAAGAACTTCAAGCGGTTAAACAACAAGTAAGTCAAGATATGCAAAATGTTGTTATAAAACTCGGATAAAAAATATAGTTAACTTTTCAGATACAAGGTCACCGCCTTGTATCTGATATAAAAAAATTTCCTTTCATATTAGGTGTTTTCAGGTGAATTGTTAAGTTTTGCAAAGTAATTTAATCAAAACAGGCAATTTTAACCTGAAATTTTTCTTTATTATAATGTAGGGATTACAAAAAACAAACGGGAAACAACAAGGGATAAAAAGGTTTATTTAATTTTTTCGGGGATTAGATTAAACAATAGGGAACAAAAAACACACTGCTTATTCAGCGTTTAACGTAATTTTTGTAAACACTAAAAGGGTTACATTATTATTAAGAAAGAGGGCACACTATGGGATGGGTTACTTTGAGTTTACGCAGAATGGAAGATCAGGTTCTGCACAACAATTTGCAACTTGAATTATTAGGAATTTCAAGACAAAGACAGCAACTTGCAAGACACAAACAGTATGAGTCACTTATGATTAACAATCAAAGAAAAGCTGAAATTAAAGCTGCAAAAAGCGGTAAAGACAGCGCTTACCAAACGTATTTGGATCTTCAAAAAGAATATAGCGCACTAAAAGGATTAGAATCAGCAAATAAAGCCAAAACTGATGCTGAAAATTCGGGAGTTACCGGTACCGATTTGAATAAATACAAAAAAGCGATAGAAATTGCTGAAAGCAAAACAGCAGGTTCTAAACATCAGGATTCAAACTCTGCAAAAACCGAACTTGAAACAGCACAGCTGGAATACAGCAATCAATCTACCGAATATGAAGAAACAAAGATGAACATAAATGATATGTACGATCAGCAATTACAAGATTTAGAAGAAGAAACTACCATGGAAGAAAACTTCCTCGATATGCGCCAAACGGAAATAGAAGCACAACTGGAAGCAATTACTCAGGAACTCCAGGCAGTAAAACAACAAGTAAGCACAGATATCCAAAATTCAACAATAAAATTAGGATAGATAAGCTAAGATTATGTAACCATCAAACTCTTAATAATAGTGAAAATTACAATGCAAGGTCACCGCCTTGCATTGTTTTTATATATTTATTTTTTATCTTTGTTTTCTATAACTTCGGCATTAATTACTTTGGTATCAACTATTCCTGCAGCTTCATCTTTTTGTTTTTGTTTTATATTTTCTTCAATCAAAAGCTGTTTATTAATAATTACCGTTTGTGCTATTTGGAAAATATTGCTTGTAACAAGGTACAATAAAGCACCTGCAGGAATTGGTATAAACACAAAAGTAATAATAATCATAATCGGCATTATTCTGCCCATAGATTTTTGCATGGCAGCTTGAGTCGGGTCTTGATTTTTGCTTTGAGTTGTTGCCATCATAACTTTTTGAGAAAGCCAGATTGTAACACCAAACAGAGCAACAAGTAATATTACATCCCAATGCACATCTTCTTTAACGGGAACGGTAGGATAAGAAACGGTTAGAATATCACCGTTACGCTCAAATGTAACGTTTTCCGTTTCCTTGGTCATTATGTTCATAACCGAAACTTCGGCTTTTTGAACTTTGTTTAACTGTTCAAATTTTAAGTTCAAACTGTCAAGACCCATTTTAAGGTCTATTGGCTGATTTTCGGTAATATCACCCTGAATTACAATTGCCTTTTGCGGTTTTTCAATTTTAACATTATCAATAACATTATCCGTTAAATAAACTTTTGCGGTTTTTCCGGACTGGAATTGAGCATTCTTACTAACCGAGAATTTACCGTCCAGAGAAACACCCGCATTTGATTTAATTGTTGAATCAAGTCTGTTTATAAAGAGAAAATGAGTATTGCCTGCCATTTGAATAAACTGGGGACTCATAAGAGCGCTATATAGCATAATGAACACGGGAATTTGAATTAACATAGGCAAGCATCCCGCCATGGGGTTAAAATTATGCTCTTTATAAAATTCCATCATTTTCTGCTGCATTAATTGAGGATTATTTTTATATTTTTCCTGTATCATTTTCATTTTAGGACCCAGGTTCTGCATATTTTTCATTGAACGCTGCTGGGTAACATTAATCGGCCATAGGCAAAGTCGCATGATAATTGTAAAAATTATAATTGCCATACCGTAACTTCCGACAATAGCTGCGAGTTTACCTAATATTTCTATAGTCAGTACAACGAAGTCCATTTTATACTCCTCAATTTAAAGTCATGTTTAATAGTATAAATTTTACTATAAACATGCTAAAATTTTTCTTATGGAAAACAATTTTGATACAATTGTTGCAATTGCAACCCCTATGGCAAAATCCGCTATCGGTATTATAAGAATATCGGGCAGCAAGGCATTTGACATTGCAAAATCAATATTTAAAGGAAAAATCGAAAATCATAAAATCTGTTTTGGGCATATTGTTGACCGTGATAAAAGGTTGGATGAAGTTATACTGCTGCCTTTTGAAGCACCAAGGAGTTATACGGGCGAGGATGTAATTGAAATACAGTCGCACGGCTCATTTACAATATTAAACAATATTTTGGAGCTTGCAATATCCAAAGGTGCAAGACCCGCTCAAAGAGGAGAATTTACAAAACGCGCCTTCCTGAACGGAAGATTGGATTTATCTCAAGCGGAAGCGGTACTTGACCTGATAAATTCAAAGTCTTCAAAATCAGTTGATAGCGCATTAAATAACCTTGAAGGATATTTAAAAGCAAAAATAAATATAATTAAAAAAAATCTTACGGATTTATATTCAAAACTGATTGCATCCGTGGATTTTCCCGAAGATGTTGCTGAAGTAGATAATAATTATATCGTAACGATATGTAACGATAATATTCAAGAGATTAATAAAATTCTGTCTGCCTCAAAATCGCACGATTTTTTAAGAGATGGTATAAATGCCTGCCTAATCGGAAGACCTAATGTCGGCAAAAGCTCACTTTTTAACGCTTTATTAAATTACAATCGTTCTATTGTAACCGAAATAGAGGGAACAACAAGAGATACAATTAAAGAAAATATTAATATAGGCGGTTTTCTGGTTAATTTTTGCGACACGGCAGGAATTAGAGATAAAAAAAATGCCGATAAAGTTGAAAAAATAGGAATTGATAATTCAATTGAAGCAATTAAACAATCGGAAATAATCTTATTTTTATTTGAAAAAAATATTTCTGAAATTGATGAAAATTTATTAAACCTTGCAAAAGATAAAAAAATAATATTAATTAAAACAAAATCCGATATAAACCCGAAAAATATTGAAAATGCTCTAAATATAAGTTCGGTAACGGGAAACGGAATAGAAGAGCTAAAAAGCAAAATACTTGATGTAATACGGGAAATAATACCTGAAGACACGGACTATACAACAAATAAACGTCATCAAACCTGTCTTATAAAATCTAAAGAAGCGCTCTTAAATGTAATAAATACCGTAAATTCAAACCGGCTGGCTGATTTATGCGCATCAGACCTTAAAGAAGCGATATTATCACTCGATGAAATTACGGGAGAAGTTTTAACCGATAACATACTTGAAAATATATTTGATAATTTTTGTATAGGAAAATAACTATATTAATTTGCTTATATATTTAGCGATACCTTCTGCCATTGACATGCAGCTTTTCTGGACTCTAAGAGCGCTATGTGCTTCAAATTCCGCACCGACAAGTTTTCCTGATACAAATAAATTTTGAACATCCTTACTTATAAGCGATTCGACGGGAAGCTCGTAAGTTACATCTTTTTTATGAGTTGACATATTTTTGTTTGAATGTACGTCTATTCCGTAATTAGAAATCAGTACGGGATTTTTGAATTTTTTGGACTTTATCAAATCAACTTTTTTATAGATATATTGAGATACAATGCGCCGCTCTTCGCGAGAACCCGTAACGGTTGCAATATTAACAATGTATGAATTTTCAAACCCCGGAAAATATTTTTTTACAAAATTATACAGGCGCCAAATTGCTTTATATCCTGATATAAGCGATAAAGATGACTTATATATATCATTGTTGAAATTTTTAATCCTCGGGCAATTAAAAGCAACTTCACCTTTTGCGCCCGCAACTGAAAAAAGCTGAAAATAAGCTCTGTCTGTTTCTTTAAGACTGCCGTCTTTGACTCCAAGCTTTAAATATTTGTCTAAAGCCCAAACTTTATCGGTATTTTTGGTTGAAGCCGTAGTAAAATGCAATTCAAAGTCGGAAGATACATCATTATTTATATCGTCACGATTGGTATTGGTAATATCACGGTCTTTATCTGTTTCTAAAATAAATTTTGTGAATTTTTTAATATCAACGTTACCGACAATAAACCGAAGTGAATTTTCTTGTTTAACAGAATTATCGGTTAAAAATTTACATCCCGCTTTTTTTGAAAATTCACCCGAACCCGTACAGTCAATATAATATTTCGATACGACAGGTATTGATAATAACTTAGAATTTAAAATTACTTTTTTTATATTCCTGCCATTTTTAATTACTTCATCAACTGAGGTTTCAAATAAAATATTGAGGTATTTTTTTGTAGAGGTTGAAGTTAATAAATCAACAAGAGCAATTTTTAAAATTTCAGGATTTAACCAGCCGTCATTTTTATCCGAATAAGTTATTTGCGCATTATATTTTTTTGCAATTTTAATAAGTTTTTTATAATAATCTGTATTTAATTCTGAAACGGAAGATTTCATGACCGGAATAACAAGTCCGCCGGTCATTAATCCGCCTAAATAATTGTTTTTTTCAACAAGAAGAGTTTTAAGTTTTAATTTTGCACAATTATATGCCGCTGCACAACCTGATGTTCCGCCACCGATTATAACAACATCATATTTTTTTAAAAGTTTTGTCATACTAAAAATTATATTCTTTTTAATATCCGTTTGCAAATTATTAACAATCTTGTTGTTATTGCGTTTAATTGGTGTTTGCATGCTAATCGTTAGGTATCGATAATGTATATTATGTAACAATATGACAAAACTAAAATATCGAGCAATTGCATTAAATTATAATTCATTAAGCCTTAAAAGGCAAAATATAAACAGGTGTTATATCCTGTATCGAATATAAAATTGATTAGAATTAGAAATAAATATATATTATACAAATGCGTTTATACTCAATATTAATATTTTTTACATACTAAATTGATATTCTGATATAGAAATAAGGAGGAAAGAATGAATAACAATATTGCAGAACAAAATAAAGATAAAACAAGAGTTATTCTTGTAGATGATCATAAATTATTCAGATTCGGAATAAAGTCATTGTTTGAAAATTCCGACAGTATTTGCGTGGTTGCCGAAGCACAATGCGGGAAAGACGGAATAAATAAAATAATTGCACAAAATCCTGATGTTGTTTTATTGGATTTAGAGCTGGGAGATATTAACGGACTTGAATTAATCGAAAAAGTAAACGAAAAATGTCCGAATATAAAATTTATTATTTTAACATCACATATAAATGAACATGTTGTTGCAAAAGCTATGAAAATGGGAATATATGCTTACATTCTAAAAGATATTAATTCCGAAATGCTTGATATGATTGTAAAATCAGTGTCACGCGGAGCTATGTGGATTGATAACAAGGCGGTACAAATTTTAAGGGAAATGAATACCAATGTTATTCCTGCAGTTCAAACCACAAGACAAAATTTCAGAACAAAGCATGCTAACCTTACAGCAAGGGAATACGAAGTATTAAAGCTTGTTGTGGACGGTAAATCAAACCAACAAATAGCAAACGAACTGCATATTTCAGAGCATACATCTAAAGCACATGTTTGTAATATTATACAAAAACTTGTTGTAGATGACAGAACACAGGCTGCTGTTAAAGCAATTCGCGAGGGAATTGTTTAGTATTTTATCATTATCAATCTTATCGATGTATTAATTTAATCTATAAATTCGGATTTATGAAATTATTGATATTCATAAAACGGTCTGCCGTTTTTAGCTTTGAACGAACCGATTTCCGGTTGCTTCAATGAACCATCATTGTAAAAATTTCTGCTGAATTTATAAATTTCGGTTATACTTCTTGAGTAATCGGGTGCATCTTCCCTTTGCATACTGTAATCTTCAACAAGTTTACCGTCGGAAGTAGCAGTATATCCTGCAGAAGAACGAAGTATTCCGTCAATATCATATGTATTTGTGAAACAAGTAGTCATACCTGCAACTAAGTCGTAATAAAGTATATCCTTTTCGTATGACAATTCATGCTCATGATATTCCTCGCGATATATGCTTGTTTCTTTGCCGTCGGCATCATAAGTATTTTGTACAAGATAATTCGGCGCATTGAAGTCAGCATCGTTATTGTATTTTATTTTAGTTTCGGTTTTTGAGCCGTCATCGGGATTTTCGGAAATTTCTCTGTAAATATCCAAAATTCCGTTATTATCTGTATCCTGATAACCCTTCTTATTATTTCCGTTTGATACGGATACAAGCACACTATCGGTTCTCGGGCTGTATGGTATATTATTATCTATTGAATTTTTTAAATCGACTTTATCTTGCGGGGTTAACAAATGTTCTTTTGTTGTAAATACTCCGTCGTTAGAAAATATTGATGTATTTGATGTAGTTTCAGCTATCATATCAATTGAACCGTCATTATCAAAATCGGCATATGTCATTTTGGTATTTGAACCGTTTTGAACTTCACTATATAATAATCCTTCTTCAAAAGGTTCATACCACATATATTTTGATCCGTCATTTATAACATTTGACGGTGCATTATTTTGACGAACAACATCAAAGGGGTTTTTGTTTAAATTCACATCCTGCATATTTGAAGAATCAAACAAACTTTTATATTCATTGCTTTTAGCAACCGTATCATTAGGAGTGGTCTTAGCACCGCAATCGGTAAAATTATATTCAATACCGTTAAACATAACTATCCTTTCAATATCTGTCATCTATAGTTATATATATAAAGTATATATCTTATAAATAATTGATAGTATATTAAGAAATCTTTACATTTAACTTAATATTTACATCATATAAACTATGACAGGTAAGCTATGGTGTAATAAAATACATATGGATAAAAAAAAGCCCAAAAATGGGCTTTAAGATTTACTAACGATACAAGTTCTTTTTAAACAATCCTGATTAAATTATCAGTTGATTGCTTTATGTGACAAGGAATATACTATTATAAATATTTTTTTAATGCAATATTATTGTTACATAAATTAATATCAAAACAAAAGGGAGTACAATGTACTCCCCTGACTATAATTGAAAGAGATATGTTAATTTTATAATTCTGTTGTATTGATTATACTTGTAAAATCGTCGTTAAAGTAATTTGTAATACATTTATATTTATTATTAACTTTATCATATACTCCGGACTGTTCATGCTTTTTCAAGTCGGGTTTGTCGTAAATTCTGCTGAATTTTTCAAATTCAGGTGTAGATTTATAGGTATATATGGTATCTATTTTGCTGTCACCGTCAGAATCTTCAAATAATCTTATATCGGTATCATCAATACCGTTTTCACGTACTACACCAAATTCCGTATAATCAGCAGTCGGCTGGTAATTTTTATAGGTTCTTTGAGCTTCCTTAAAAGCATCTTTTTCTTCTTTATCCAGCTCGTCAATCATTGTGAGTTTGTAGTTAAAGTCACACCATGACAAAGATTGAACAATTCTGTCAACTTCTCTGTCGCCGTCATCATCATAATAAGCAACCGTATCAAGTACCGATTGACCCTCGATACCTCTAAATACGCCGTAATCGTAGTAATTTTTATTTAAACCGTTATACTGATGAGTTGTTCCTCTGAATATATTGTCATTATCTATCATTTGTCTTTCTAAACCAAACAGAGGTAAAGATTTTGAACCTTGTTCCGATGAGCTTAGCGGGCTGAAATTTGTCTTATTAAATTTGTCTTTGTTTTTTCTGTCGAGTCTCGATTGCGTCTCATCCGCATATGTATATACCGAACCGTTAAACATATCCGTACTTGTTGCAACAGGTTTCATTTTACCGTAATTATCAATCCAGCCTTGAGCGTTTGGAAGGTCCGGTGCAACATTTTGCAAACTCATTCTTATATATCCTTTCAATAATATAGTTATATTAATAAAGTAAATATCGAATTAAAATTTGACTATTTATTACGAAATATTAAATTTAATTTTTAAAAGATTTTGTTTTGTAGTATTTTTATTATGTGAAATTCAAAAAAATTAAACAAGATTACTGCATAACATTACTGGACAGGCTAACACGTTTTGAACCCGCCTCGGTCAGATATAAAAGACTTTTTGATGATATAATATCTAAGTTTTATCTTGAAACAGACGTAAAAAAATTGTCGGATACCGATAAAATAAATATAGCTGCGGAAATAATTAATAACTCATTTCCTTATTGCGAATTTGACGATTATTTTTATACACTTTTTATGAAGCTTGAAGAATTTTATTTTAAAAATGATTCAGTATCTTATCAATACCTATCTAAACGATTGAATATTTGTAATATAATTTCTTCTCTTGAAAAAAATTCTATCAAACAAAAAAATATTTTATGGCTGATGAAAATATTTGAAAACAAGCCGGATTTAAAAAATCTTGAAAATCCTAATTCTGTTTTATATCCCGTTAAAAAAATAATATTATGTGAAGGTCAGACGGAATTTATACTGCTTTCGACCATATTTAAGCTGTTTGATACGGATTTAGAAAACTCGGGCGTATATATACTTCCTGCAGGCGGAAAAAATCAAGTGGCTAGAAAATACTATAAGATGTCAGATATATACAATATACCGTTTTTTATACTTCTTGACAATGATGCTGCAGCCGTAAAAGACACTATACTGGCTAAACTCAGGTCTAATGACAGGCTATATCTTATTAAAAGCGGCGAATTTGAGGATTTAATCCCCGCGCAAATCATTAAATTAACACTGAATTATATCCATAAAAACGACTATAATTGCACTACGGAGGATTTTAACACCGCTCTTCCGATGGTTAAAAATATTGAAAATATCTGCAAAAAATACGGTTTTGGCGAATACAAAAAAGCTTCTTTTGCCTCTTACCTAAATGATTACATTAAATCATGCTGCACAAAATCAGACTTTTTTGAATCCGAAATAACGGAAATAATAGATGCATTTAAAACCTTATAACTTTACATGATTTCAAAATCAATTTAGAATTATAGTATGAAAAAAATCCTTATAACAAAAGCATCGGGGTGTATCGGAGTAAATCTTGCAAATTTGCTTCTTGAAGATGATAAATCCGTAATTTTAGGATACGATGACAAGTTAAGCAACAACACTTCTTCTATATATTCACTTCTGAAAAATGACAGATATAACTTTACCGAATATGATTTAACACAGGAAATAAACGAGTATTCGGACGAAATATACTTTCTTTCACCTTGTATTGACAGTACGCTATACCTTGATGATAAATATGGTTATATTGTAAGGCAAATCAGAATTTTAAATAACATACTGAATTATGCGTCTTCCTGCGGAGCAAAAATTATATTTGTAAATAATTTTTGCAATTATAATTCCGTAAATACGGAATTCTATCCATTATATAGCGCAATTTTAGCCATGCAAAATATGGTTAAAGTGTTTTCGGCAAAAAACAAGCTGAATTATAAAATCACGCAAATTTCAAGTTGTTACGGAACGCATTCATATCCGAATTTGGATAACTTTGTCGGAGAATATATATTCAAATCGTTCCATAATGAAAAAATAGATATTGGCAAAGATGAACTCATATACATAACCTTTTCACAGGATATTACAAGAGCACTTAAAAAAATTATGGAATCATACACAGATACAAATTTCTTTGATATCTCAAATCCTAATCCCTGCTTAAAATCCGACATAGCAAGACTTGTATCTAATTTTACAAAATCACGTTCGGAAATTGTATACAGCGAAAGTAAAGCGGAAGAACCGGCATTTAAACCCGATATATCAAAGCTAAACAATGAACTTGATTTCAGATGCTCAACATCAATTCTTGATGGTGTATCAAAGACAATTGATTATTATAAAACAATGTATTTTTCATGAAAAAAAACTCCCAAACAAGGGGAGTTTTATATTTGTATTGGGAAAAGGTGGAAAGGTTAGGAAAAATGTAGGGAATATGATTAAGCATTAGGTAAGGGTCAGCTTAATCCATATATATAATTCCACCGGAGAAAAAATGATAACCGAATTTATATCATAGTTACAAATCTTAATATTATTTTCTACACTTAATATATATCCTGCATTTCAAACATTATATAGCACTAAATTTCAGTAATAGTAAGATATACACTTAATAATTCAGTAAAATTTATTGTTATATCAGGGGTTGAGGCACTTTTAATTTTGTGTTATACTATTAGTAGAGCATACTGGCATTTATGAGGTGCGATATGATAAATTCCCCGCAAAAGGACTATTATATTGACTATTACGGCGTTAATTTGTTTAATTACGCAATGCAGAATAAAAAGAGGAGTAAAAGTATTGATGTAATAATAATTACGGTAATTCTGACTCTTCTTGCAGCTTGTTTTGTAATTTCAAAACCGATATTTGCAAACAGCGATGTAGAAATAATAAAACAATCGGATACGGGAAAAGAAATTTATCTTGAAAAAAACTTCAAAGAAAATATAAAAAACAAATATGCAGGAGCTTACATAAATTTCCCGTCAGCAGGTATAGCGCATATCAAAAAAACAAAATACATTAATTCAAAACCTATAAAAATCAATATCGTAGAACTAAATACAAATGTAAATCCAAATCTTAAAATTAAGCCGCAAATCGCATCATTTAAATTAAACGCAAAAACAACGGTAAGAAAAATAGCGCAAAAGGAAAATTCGCTCGCAGCAATAAACGGAAGCTTCTTTAAACCGCAAACAGGAGTTCCGCTCGGAGCTTTAATGATTAATAAAGAGGTTATGACAGGCCCTATATACAATAGAGTGGGGATTGCAATTTTTGAGGAGAACAATCAAACATCTTTTAAAATGTTAAATATCGATTTTGATATTTCAGCCATCACACCGAATTTTAAAATCAAAATAGATAACATAAATCAACCGAGGATGTTATCAACGCATTTACTTATGTATACATCACTCTGGGGAAAGATTTCGCCCCCTCCTCCGCAAAACGGATACAACATGGTAATCAGAGATAAAAAACCGATAAAAATATCGGCAAACCCTGTTGAAATATCAGAAGGGGATATTGTATTACAGGGAAGTAAAGAAATAATATCAAAATTGGGAAAAGAAAATTCAATTCTAACGAACATTAAACTACAGGATGAAATCAAAGATGCAGTGCACATTATCGGCGCAGGCCCGTATCTGGTAAAAAATTCGGAAGTATACGTAGATTATAAAGAACAAAAACTTCAGGCAATTTCCGGCAAGAACCCGAGAAGCGCTGTAGGATTTAAAAAAGACGGAACATTTATAATAGTTACAATAGACGGAAGAGAACAAAAATCCGTAGGAATGACGCTATTTGAACTTGCAAAATTTATGAAAAGTATCGGATGTGAATATGCAATGAATTTTGACGGAGGTTCATCAAGTGCAATGTATGTCAAAGGAAGCATAGTAAATGATGCCGTAAATAAAGAAGGAATAGCGGTATCAAACGCACTTGTAATTAATGAAATTGACAGCAGCAATATTAAAATATCAAGCTTAAATTAAAGTTAAACGCTCAATAAGGATTTTATTGCTATAGGAATATATCTTACAAGAGTTGAAGCTAAAACTCCATATTCGGAGAATGTTTTAGATGCAATTTCAGCTGCAAGTCCATGCAAGAATACAGCGCAACATGCTGCACTTTCAAGACTTAAACCCTGTGCGCAAAAACCCGCTATCATACCGGTTAATACATCTCCGCTTCCTGCCTTAGACAGAGCCGAATTTCCGGTATGATTAATAAATATTTTTCCGCTCGGGGAAGAAATAACTGTTTCATAACCTTTTAATAAAACCATGCAGTCAAATTCTTTACTTGCTTCCCATGCCCACTTAGCTCGATTTTGCTGAATTTCTTTAACATCAACCCCCATTAGTCTGCTAAGCTCCAACGGGTGCGGAGTAATTATAGAATTTAGCGGAAAATTAAACACCTTCGCATCACTGATTATATTTATGGCATCAGCATCAATAATAATCGGTGTGTAAGCCTTTTTGTTGCGTTTCAGGAAGTTAAGCACAAAATCACTGACACCTCCTATCAGGTTTATTCCGCAGCCGATTGATACAACGTCATAGTTTGCTATTGCCTGAATTATCTTTATAGCGTCTTTTGGAATGGTACCGTAACTTGATTGTCCGAGATCAAGAAAAGTAATATCCGGAGTATTTGCGGCAACGGAAGGAATTACATCGGAACAGGTTGCAAGCATACAATAGCCCGCTCCTGAAATAAGAGATGATATTGAACTTAAATATGCCGCTCCCTGATATTGACAGGAGCCTGAAATATTTAAAACTCTGCCGTATGTACCTTTATGAGAATTTTGAATTCTTTTGGGGAACATTTTTAATATAATATCTTTGCCTAATACCTGTATATCTGTTTGTTGTGTCATTTTATATTTCCTCATTTATATAACCGAATTGGCGGACGACTTCATACGCTGCAATTGCAACCGAGTTTGAAAGATTTAAACTTCTGGTTATATTACGCATTGGTATAGTTAAACAGTTTTTTTGATATTTGTTTAAAATAGCTTCCGGAATTCCTCTTGTTTCCGGCCCGAACATTAAAAAATCGCCTTTTTGAAATCGGTTTTCTGTGTATAGTTGTTTAGTTTTTGTAGTAAAAAAATAAAAATTTGAATCATTGTATTTATTATAAAGTTCTTCAAACGTTAAAACATGCTCAATATCCAGCTTGTCCCAATAATCAAGCCCTGCACGTTTAAGATACTTATCTGATAAACTGAAACCCAGTCTTCCGACAAGATATAACTTAACACCTATGCAGGCGCATAATCTTGCAATATTTCCCGTATTTTGAGGGATTTCCGGTTCAAATAAAACAATGTTTAAATAATCTGATTTTTCTGACATTGTACTTATTAATCCTCGGTGAAAAATCTTTTAGACTCAATTACAACGGGTATTCCCCTTAATACACAAAAAGCAACGGAAATAACGGTGCATATTATACCTGCTTCAAGAACATAATTTTGACCCGTAAATGCAATCGGGAAATGGCCGAGTATTAAAAGGAAAAATGCAACAGCTTTACATACCGCATAGGTAAATCTGCAAAAGTTTGATGCAACTATAAATTTAGCTATTTTTCCCTGCATCATTGTATTTTTACCAAAAGCGGTATAACCTTTTTCAAAAGCCAGAGTCCTTAAGGAGTCCGTAATTATTCCTCTTGTAAGAACAATAATCGGAACACAAACATTAATCCAACCCAAAGCTGAAAAAGTAATCCAAAAAACATTCTCAACAATTCTGTCGCCCATAATATCAAACAATGCGCCGAATTTTGAAACAATATTAAACTTGCGTGCAACAAATCCGTCTAATCCGTCAAACCACATCAATATTGCAGTAATTACGAGCGCTGTTATATAAGAATACTCACACTCTCTGCAAAACAAAAGACTTACAACAATAAAAACAAGGAAAATTCTTGATAATGTTATTATGTTTGCCAGATTTTTTTTAATATTATTCATTGTTATCTCCTAAATCATTTTTTATTACATTTGCTACCATTTCAACACAATGAGTGCTTCCAAGCAGTTTTTTTGTCTCAATACAACCTTCTATAATATGTTTTCGCACTTTAGAATTATCCAGTATTTCAATTAATTTGTTTTTTATGTTTTCGGGTTTGGCATCAAACATCAATAACTCGTCAACATAGTCTTTGCCGGTTATAATATTAACAAGGCAAGCTCTTTTAATATTTCTTACAATAAGATAAATTAAATAAAAGAAGATAGGCCCTTTGTAAGCAATAATCATCGGTGTTTCATACATTGCAGCTTCAAGTGCAACAGTTCCCGATGCAAGCAGCAGGGCATCAGAATATGCAAGAAGGGAATGATTATCGTCGTTTATTGTTTTATAGTCAACCTTAAAAGCATCTTCTTTTAAACTTTTTGCATGTGAAAAAACAAACTGAACATCATTTCTGACTTTTTCTATCAGCTTTGCCGCTTTTACAAAAATTTTTAACAAAAACTTAATCTCAAATATTCTTGAACCGGGAAAAACTCCGATTAATTTTTTATTTTTATCAAGCCCGTATTTTTCAAAAAATTCATCTTTTTTATTACATTCGGGAAGCTCGGAAACTATCGGATGACCAACATATTGCGCATTTATTCCTTCTTTTTCATAAAAATCCTTCTCAAAAGGAAAAATTGTAAAGACCTTATCAATATTCTTTTTAATCGTCTTTAGTCTATATTTACGTGAAGCCCAAATTTGCGGAGGTATAAAATAATAAATTTTAAAACCTTCTTTTTTCAGCAACTTTGAAACGGAAAGATTAAACGCACCATAGTCAACCAATAAAACAAGATCGGGCTTAAATTCGTTTTTTAAATAGTTTACAATATCAAGACCGAGAAAAATGTGATTAAACAAATTTTTCGGAGTAATACCGACCTCGCCCATTTTTTCATGATTTCGAAAGAGTTTAACACCTTCCTTTTCAAGATTAGATTCTCCAACCCCCTCTATAATCACATCAGGGCAAATTTTCTTTAATTCTCTTACAACGCCGCTTGCATGCTTATCGCCCGAATATTCGCCTGTTATTATAAAAATCTTCTTTGTCATAGTATAACCAGCCTAAAGAGCAACTATAATAATATTGTGCTTGTTTGCATACTGAAGCATTTTTTCCTGATTAACAATAATTGTTTCACCGCTTTCGAGCGCCAGTATGTTTGCGCCGTATTTACGCATAGTTTTAATAGTTTTGAGCCCTACTGCGGGAATGTCAAATCTTTTATCCTGATGCGGTTTTGAAACCTTAACAACAATGGCATTTTTTCTTCTTGCAAGTTTACATCCGCGTTTTATACACTTATCTGTTCCTTCAATAGCTTCTATTGCCATTATCATGCGGTCTTTAACCACAACAGATTGTCCGATATCAAGCCTTCCCATCTCTTTAGCAATTGAAAAACCGTAATCAATTTCTTCATACTGCTCTTTTGTCGGCATCAGGTTCGTTAAGACACCTTTTTGCACCATTAAATTTTTGATAAAAATAGTCTGATCAAGTATTGTAATTCCTAATTTTTCCAGTTGCTCAATTATCTTTAGCATAACAGCATCATCATTACAACGGGTCATTTCTTTCAAAAGCTCAAGAGCTGTTTTATCAAATAACGGACGTTTTAAGAGCATTGTCTTTGAAACTTTTCCCAAAAAGGTTAGCTGTTTTATCTCGTTTTCTTTTAAAAATGCTTTAATAGAGTCAACCTGACCGGGGCCTAAAGAAACGATTTTTGAACAATACTTTTTTAAATGTTTATAGTTATCTGATGATAAAGATATGCAAATTACTTCAAACCCGTTTTGCTTTGCACTTTTTGCCATTTGAACGGGCAAATTACCGTCTCCCGCAATTAAGCATTGTTTATGTTCAAGAATTAAATTTTCCATAATTATAAGCTAAACTCCATTTTATCATTGTTTTTGTCGGAAGAAGTATCCTGTTCGATAACAGTTTTAACATTTCCCGTTGCTTCAAATTTTTTAGGATTAACAATCATTATTATTCTGTCAGCCTCAACAGAATTCACGTTTTTTTGAATAATTTTCGATCTTCCCTGAAATACTATTTTTTCGGGCTTGTTTGTTTTTTTATTTATGTACATTAAAGCCTTTGGCCCTACTGCAAAATAATCCGAATATTTTACATTAACATTTCCGTTTGCCATTATTACGTTTGAACGACGGTCATACTGCTGATTTCTCGCAGTAACAATTACCCTGTCGCCGTTTTCAAATGTAACATCCGACATTGTATTTCCGCTTACCGTAATATCCTGTTTTTGTTTTGAATACTGGATTATATCACCTTTGATAAAGCTTTTATCCTGTTTAATCGTGGCATGCGAAACAAGTTTTATGTTATGAACATCTCCCTGTTTATCCATAAGTGCATATCCGGTATCGGAAGTTGCGGTCATATCTTCATAATTTATAACAACCGAGCCCGTAGCCTTCATGAGGTGAGTATTGGTATCATATTCCTGTTCATCCGCCGTTATAATTATTGTCGGTTTTTTATCTTCAAGAACATTTGTTTGTGTATTTCCTTTTGCGGTTATAATTTTTTTAATTAATGAAACTTCAATAATATCCGCTTTTACTTCGTGTTTTTTATTGCCCTTTATTTGTTTTGCGTACGGTTTATCGAAAAATTTCGCAAGAGAAGGTTTTTTTGTAGCGGGTTCAATATCTAAATCAGCTCTCGGAGATTCAACAACAACGTCACCAACCTGTACTTTAACGTCGCCCCTGAAATATCCTTTATTATTGTCAAGCTGGATATCCTGCTCTTTTGACTCAATTGTTATTGCAAGAACTCCGCCCGTAAGCATTAACATTAAAAATACTATAAATAATTTTAAATTTATCTTTTTCATAATATCTAATCTAGCATAAAATTAAAGTTGTGCATATTTTTTCTTGTCATTTTCATCGGAATATATTTTTGTTTTTGTTTTTCCGATAACTCTGAAATTTGTGAGCGTAGAATTAAACACGGCTTTGTCGGCTTTGGTTACAAGTTTGTCTTTATGAATAAACTGAACGTTTCCGTTTGCAAGTATGTCCTTATCTTCGCCCTGCCAGATTAATTCATCCGCATACAATTCGGAGCCGTCTTTTCCGACAAATAAATTATCACCGTTCAAAACAACTTTTTTTGATTTTTCGTCATATGTTCCTTTATCGGATTTAAAGCTTACGGAAACCTCATCGTTTTTATCATAAAAATTACCGATAACATCGTTTAATTTTACCGAGTTGTTTTCGGAAGTATATTCGCCCGATTTTGCATAAAACTCCCAGTATTTTTTTTCTTCCTTTGTTTCGGTAACAATTATATTTTTAACAACAGCATGCTGATTTTTCATGCTACTGTCCGAGTTATTTTTTCTGACGGTACGGGTTACAAACCACGACCAAATTACCCCCCATAAAATCAGCAGAACAACAGATAGAAAAACAATTTTTAATAATCTCTTTTTGCTCATATAAAAATACTAGCATAAAACAAACACTAAAAGTTTAATTATTAACTTTTACAAATAGCATTTGCTTTCATCACCTTTTACGCCCGCATATAGCTCAACGAAATCTTTAGCGGGGCTTGAATCAATTTTAGTCAATAAAACTTCTTCAACCTGAAAAAATCCGACATCTCCTGACATTTCGACATCAATTCTTATCGGTCTGCGGGAGCCTTCGCTGATTATAATTCTTTCAATCGCATTAGCCGAATACTTGTGAATATCGCCGACTCTGGGGTGTTTATTTATCGAGAGAGGAATTCTTGCCCTGCCCTTAGTCATATCACAGCCGTCAGCAATAAGAATAATGCCCGCCTCAATTGAATTGATTTTTTTTGATGACATATGTCCGACGATTGCTTCAGTGGTAAGGGCTTTAATAATTGTACGTTTTTTTATGTTATCCGGAAATATATGCATCAAAGCTCTGTCAATAATAGGTTGAGCTAAAATAGCAGACATATCCTCATGGTTTTGTCTTGTGATTGACATTCCGATATCATGCATTAAACTTGCAAGAATAACGGCACACATACTATCTTCAAAAGTACCGATTTCTTCAGTTTCAAGCGAAGTCTTAATACCGGTTCTTTGAAGAATATTAAGCATTTTAATCGCATTTCCCGCAACCTGTCGCATATGAACAGGCCCGTGATCGTTATATCCCAGCCTTTTTATGGAAACATTATTGGCATATTCCTGAAGTTCCTGCAATTCTTCATCATTAAATAAAAAATTAACAAGCTCAAAACATGTTTTATTGTGTTCAACTCTTTTGATTATTTTTGCTTCTATTGATTGTTCTTTAATTGATTTCATAATAAACATATTCTAACCTAAAAATTGACAAATGTTAAGGCTTTATTATATTTTAGTAAAATGAAAAGATGCAAATGGGTTGAAAATCAAGATAAATTATATATTGAGTACCACGACAACGAATGGGGTATAGCTAAATATAACGACAGGGACTTGTTTGAACTTCTTATACTTGAAGGTTTTCAAGCAGGCCTCAGCTGGTGGTGTATATTAAAAAAACGTGAAGCGTTCAGGCTTGCTTTTGACGGGTTTGATGTAAATAAAGTTGCATTATACAACGATGAAAAAGTAAAAGAGCTTTTACGCAATGAAAAAATAGTCAGAAGCAAAAGCAAAATATTATCCGCAATAAATAACGCCAAAATTTTTATTGAAATACAAAAAGAATTTGGTTCTTTTTCAAACTATATTTGGGGATTTACCAATAATAAAATAATCAAAAATAAAACAGATAACATTCCCGCAAAAAACGAATTATCGGATAAAATTTCAAAAGACCTTAAAAAAAGAGGTATGAAATACACGGGCTCAGTTATAATTTATTCCTATTTGCAAGCTATAGGGGTCGTAGATGACCATGAAACCTCTTGCTTTAAATATTAAAAAATGTTAAGTGCTTTTATAGGAATAAGTCAATTTTTTAAAAAATAAATACTTTATATTACCATAACGAATTATTTTAAACATAAAAGAGGGGACTAAGTATTTATGACAAGCACAAACGGATTAACAGGATTAGTAACAGGAAAAGATTATTTTAGAAATTCAACTTTTGACAAACCGGATGAAGCAGCACCGCTTCCGAAATTTTCTACTTTTGCAAATCGTAAAATCGAAGATTTATTGAGTGCAAATAATGTTGAAAACGGCAAATTCGACTTATTAAATGATAAAACCGGCATGCCGTCCGGAGATATATTGCAATGGCAGCTTGCACTTATGGAATGCAACGCAGATAATTTAGAATCAAAAGAACCGTTAAGAGTAATGGATGACGGCGACGGATGGTTCAAATACGACTCAAACGGCGACGGACATTATGAAACATCTGTTTGGTTTAACGACAAAAAAGAATTAGGCGGATTTTCTATCTACGACGAATATGATACCGATTTGGAATCAGTTCACGTGTTTAACAATGAATGCAAAGTTAATTTCGGTAAGGGAACCGAATATTATGAATTTGCAGACACTAAAATTTTGAATAAAGATATCGAAAACAAAGTAGCAAGTGAAAATACAAATGCATTCATATTCTCTGAACAAAACGGAAGGAATAAAGAAATATACAACGTAACATATAAAGACAATAAACCTGAATCTATAGAAAAACTCTAATTAGTAAAGCAAATTAGTTACAAAAACAGGAAGCTATTCGCTTCCTGTTTTATTATATAAGCGTCAAATGCTACTTCATTAATTCTCCGACTGCTTTATATACACTCATTCTTTGAGCTGCATCGTGTTCAGCTTGAGCATATAGTTTTTCGGCAGCATCAGGATTTGTCTTAAGAAGAGATTTATATCTGCCTTCACTTCTGATAAATTCCTGATAGTTTCCTTTAGGATCTTTAGCATCCCATGTAAACGGATTTTCATTAGCCGGATTATATCTGTACAGAGGGTAGTATCCTGCTTCAACCGCTCTTTTTTGTTCGGTTTGAGTTTTGGACATATCAATACCGTGAGCAATACAAGGAGCATAAGCAAATATAATCGACGGGCCGTTATATGCTTCAGCTTCCTGAAAAGCTTTTAAGGTTTGTGCTCTGTCTGCACCGAGCGCAACGGAAGCAACATAAACATAGCCGTATGACATACTCATAAGACCCATATTCTTTTTATATGTCTTTTTACCGCCTGTTGCGAATTTTGCAACAGCACCCGTAGGAGTAGACTTTGATGCTTGTCCGCCTGTGTTTGAATATACTTCGGTATCAAGAACAAGGATATTAACATTCATATTTTGAGCCAATACATGGTCAATACCGCCGTATCCGATATCATTTGCCCAACCGTCACCACCGATTATCCAAACTGATTTATCGGTAAAGTAATCTTGAAGTTCGCGAATTTTTGCACATGCAGGACACATATCGTTACTGTGAGCTGCCAACACTTCCTTAACCTTATTTTGCGCTTCAACGGCTTCCGGAGTTTTTGAATTATCCCAGTACTTCATAGCATTTTGCAATGCTTCTTTTACGTCAGCCTTAGCATCGGGATTGTTAAGAACTTTTTCAACATTTTCTTTTAAAAGTTCTCTGTTGGAATCAACAGCCAATCTCATACCGAAACCAAATTCAGCATTATCTTCAAATAACGAGTTTGCCCAAGCGGGACCTCTGCCTTCTTTTGTTTTTGTATAAGGTATTGTCGGATAAGTACCGGAATAAATTGAAGAACATCCTGTAGCATTTGCAACAATTGCATTTTCACCGAATAATTGAGAAACAAGTTTAACATAAGGAGTTTCTCCGCAGCCTGCACAAGCGCCTGAGAATTCAAATAACGGTTTTCTGAGCATTGCACCTTTGATTGTTGCAGTTGTATTTTTACCCATAACATTGTCGGGTAACTCATCAAAGAAAATTTGGTTTTCTTTTTCGCCTGCTTCAAGTTCAGTTTCAATTGAAGACCAGCTAATAGCAGGTTTTGCAGGATTTTTTGCCATCGGGCATTGATCCATACACACACCGCATCCCGTACAATCTTCACAATATACTTGAAGTTTAAATTTTTCACCGTGATCATTTGGTTTAGCATCAACCGTATTAAATGAAGCGGGAGCATTTGCCAAATCTTTTTCTTCAATTAATTTTGTTCTGATTGCCGCATGCGGACAAGCGGAAGCGCAAATACCGCATTGAATGCAGTTTTCACTGTTCCAATGAGGAACACGAGGAGCAATTCCGCGTTTTTCAAGACATGCTGTACCTGTCGGGATAACACCGTCAACAGACATAGCAGAAACGGGGATATCATCACCTTTTTGACGCATTGAAGGTTCAATAATATTTTTAGCAAACGCATCTGCATTATCATCGATTAATTTTGCATAATCTGCATGAGTAACACCATCTAAAGAAGCGGGAATAGTAACTTCTTCGGTAGCATTAACTGCCGCATCAATAAGTGCAAGGTTCATATTAACAACGTCATCGCCTTTTTTCTTAAAGGTCTTGGTTGTCATAGCTTTCATACCTTCTAAAGCTTGATCAAACGGAATAATACCCGAAACTTTAAAGTATGCAACCATCATAACCGTATTAGCACCTTTTCCTCTAAGACCGGGTTGTTCTTTGATTAATTTTTCCGCATCAACATTGTAGAATTTGATTTTCTTGTTGATTATGGTTTCTTGCATATCTCTTGTTAAGTGAGAGAATGCTTCATCTTTTGTCCATGGAGAATTCAGCAGGAATGTGCCGCCTTCTTTTATACCTTTTAATAAATCATATCTTCCGATGTATGCATGAGCAGAGCATGATACAAAGTCAGGTGCGGTAATTAAATAAGTTGATTTAATCTTGGTATCGCCAAATCTTAAATGAGATACCGTAACACCAAACGATTTTTTTGAGTCGTATGCAAAATAAGCCTGAGCATCTTTATCTGTATATTGACCGATAATTTTAATTGAGTTTTTATTTGCACCGACAGTACCGTCAGAACCTAAGCCCCAGAACATACAATTTGTAGTTCCTGCGGGTTCTGTTACGATATGTTCTTCAACATTCAAAGATTTATGTGTAAGGTCGTCGTTAATACCTACGGTAAATCCATGGAAGCCGTTGTTAGCAAGATGTTTATATACGGCTAAAATCATGGACGGAGTAAATTCTTTGGAAGATAAACCGTATCTGCCGCCGATAACTCTTATATTTTTGTTTTCAAGAGCAGCAACAACATCTAAGTATAAAGGTTCGCCGATTGAACCCGGTTCTTTTGTTCTGTCAAGAACTGCAATTCTTTGAGTTGTTTTAGGCAATGCGTCATTGAAACGTTTAACATCAAAAGGTCTGTACAATCTTACTTTAATAAGACCGTATTTTGTACCTCTGGTTGAATTTAAGTATTCAATAGTTTCTTCAATGGCTTCGCAACCGCTACCCATTGCAACAATAACATCGGTAGCATCTGCAGCTCCGACATAATCAAACGGATGATATTGTCTGCCGGTTAATTTTGCAACTTTATCCATGTATTCCTGAACAATTTCGGGAACGGCTTCGTAATATTTATTTGATGTTTCTCTTCCCTGGAAGTATACATCACCGTTTTGTGCACCAACTTTACATACGGGAGCTTCCGGACGAAGAGCTCTTTGTCTGAATTCTTCGATATATTTAGGTTCAACTAAACTTGCAATTTCATCGTATGTTATTTCTTCAATTTTATGAATTTCATGAGAAGTTCTAAAACCGTCAAAGAATTGCAAGAAAGGAACTTTTGCTTTATATGTGGCTAAATGCGCAACAAGAGCTAAATCCATTTCTTCTTGTACGGAATTTGCGGCAAGCATTGCATAACCTGTGTTACGACAAGCCATAACATCGGTGTGGTCGCCAAAAATTGCCAATGATTGAGCAGCAAGGGCACGAGCCGCAACATGAATTACATGCGGAAGCATTTCACCCGCAACTTTATGCATAACAGGTATCATTAACAATAAGCCTTGAGAAGCGGTATATGTTGAAGTCAAAGCACCTGCAGCAAGGGAGCCATGAACGGCACCTGCAGCACCGGCTTCCGATTGCATTTCGACAACCTTAACTTCTTTACCCCAAATATTTTTTTTGTGTTGAGAAGCCCACTCATCTACCCATTCACCCATTGTTGAAGATGGAGTGATAGGATAAATGGCAGATACTTCACTTAAAGCGTACGCAACGTGAGCGGCAGCATAGTTACCGTCAACCGTAATAGTGTTTTTAGTCATTTGTATCTCCCTTTAACTGATATCAAAAAGTATAAAAAAATTATATCGCTAACAAAATTCGTTGCAAATTCATTTTCTACAATAAAAATAAAAATAAAATCAAATAACGGCAAAAATTGTAAATTTTACTTATGGAGCCAGTATTCGATATAAGCACTTTCACCCTTTGAACCGGAGGCAGCCGATTTAAATGGCCCTGTTGAAACACCGTCAAGTGTCACATATATATAAAATCTGTCATAATATTCTATTAATCCGTTAGCATCCGTTTCCGTTACCGGTTTATTATAAAACTCATTCGGCCCTTTATTTAAACCGTTTATATCGACAGCAACAACAAGACATGCGGCAAGATTAGAAGATTTTCTCGTGTTATCGAGGTCAGCATGGTATAAATCAGCATTCGAACCGCAGGTATCTTCAAAAGCAGTGCCTTTTTTAATTTTTGAATCAGCATTTACCGAGTATGCTAAACCGTTTTCCGTAACTATCCACGGGCTAAAACCGTCATTTTGAGTTATCCCGTCATTTGAAGAGGGGTCGCCAAGAACAACAGAATTAACCGAGCCATCCGACCAAGTTGCTTTTCTGTGTATTTTAACATCGTCACCCGATGTACTCTGGGATAATTTTGTACCGCCTTTAGCATAACCAATAACGGGCATATTTCTGTCAAGCAGCTGCCATAATTTTTGACCTGAATTTTCTTTTGCATCAACAATCATAGCCTCAGAGGCTGCATTTTTTACCTGTTCAAATGCTGTTTTATACGCGGTTTTATTTTTATTAACAATTACGCCTTTTCCGACATTAGGAAGAATTAATGCCATAATTATTCCTAAAAACATTGTGGCAAGTATAAGTTCTGTTATAGTAAACGCTTTATATTTTCTCATAAAATTATGTCCTCAAACAACCTTTTAAAACTTATTTTCTCTCATGCATCCAGTGTTCTATATATGCTTTTTTAGTATTTTGATCATACGGCCCTGCGGAAACTCCGTCAAAAGTAACATAGGCATGAAATCTGTCACATTTCCTTAAATTTTTCATCATTTCTTTTTCTGTCATGCTCATATCACAAAACTGGTTTGGCCCTTTATTCGGCCCGTTTACATCGATAAAGACATCGGCACAGGAATAATATTCATAATAATAATTTTCAACGCTACCGTTGTGTCTTTTGTCGTTGACTTTTAGATTATAAAGTACCGAGCTGTTTTGACATCCGTACTCTTTATCTGTAGTGTTAACAGCAAAAGAAAGTCCGTTTTCGGAAACAAGCCATGGTGATTGACCCGTTTCGTTATCAACCATATCTGACGGATCACCTAAAATATTATATTTGGATTTTGAAACTATCTTATTTCCGTCGGCATCGCGAAGATAATTTCCGTCAGAATCCTTTTCATAACTATCCTTATGCCATCTTGCGCCTTTACGCAATTTGCAGTTGCTTTTTCCGATACGGGTATCACTGTTACAACTTTTATCTACATAACCGATAATAGGTAAATTCTTATTAAGCGTACCCCAGAGAATTTGTGCTTGTGATTCCGTGGGAGGCGGAACAATTCCCGCTTCACTCGCCGCTTCATATACCTTTTTAAACGCAAGGTTATAAGCGGTAATACGCTCTTTTGCAATAATGTTTAAACCGATTGTAGGTAGTATTAAAGCCATAATTGCGCCCATAAATATTGTTGCAATTATAAGTTCCGTTAAAGAAAAACCTGAATTTTTATTTTTAAACTTCATATTTTATATCCGTATCTTAATGTGTACTTTTAGCTTTAGTTAAGAAATATTCGACCATACCTTTATTATCGGCATTAGAGTATGCGCCGAAAGAAATTTGTTTATTTGAGCCAATCCATATATCATATGTATCGGCAAACCTTGCTAAATCACGAAATCTGCTTTCTTCAATTATTCCGTCACCTTCACCGTTTAAGCCCTTAGCATCGAGAGTTTGATTGGGATTGGTATCAAGACCGTTTACATCAATAAGCACATACATGCAGCTGTTTTTTCTAAGGGCATCTCTTACATTTTTATCATCTTTTTTATGCAAAAAACCGAGAGTAGCGGTATCAGAACAATTGATTGATTTAGTGTCAACATATCTTACCGAAAAAGAAAGTCCGTTTGAAGTATTAATCCATGGACTTACAGTCTTACTTTTATATTTATGAGTATCAGCGGAAGGGGTTCCGGCTGTAACACATCCTGAAGTACCGTTTTCGCACCATTCTATACTTGGATAAGCATTTGTACTGCCGACACTATAGCTTGAAACCGGCAATTTTGTACTTAAAATTTGCCACAAAACCTGCGCATTATGAGTATTTCTTTTGATTTCCGCAGGCTTAGGCGGCAATATCGAAACATCTGTCGGCGGTTGAGGAGCGATAATACCCCTACTTACTCCTGCATCTGACTTATCAAAATAATTATCCGCTTCAATTAAAGCTTTATTTACAATCTCGTAAGCCGTATTATAAGCAACAGACCTCTCGTTTACAATCTTACTGTTCATCATATCGGGAATTGTAAGTATCGCAAGCACACCCATAAATGTAGCCGCAATCATAATCTCAGCTAAAGAAAATGCTTTTTTCATAATAAAATTTAAAACTACCTCTTAATAAACTTTTAAGAAAATTTTATATTTATCTGTAGGCAAAGTCAAGGAATTAACACATAAATTACATCAATTTCGCTTGACTAAAATATATGCCTGCTGAATAATATTTAAGCGAGGTAAAATATGTACGACAAATTATCATCAAAAGCTGAAGAATTTATTAACAACGAAGAAATTCTTGAAACATTACAATATGCAAAAGAAAATAAAAATAATCTTGAACTAATAAATAAAATTTTAGAAAAAGCGGAGCCTAAAAAAAACGGTTCGGACATTTGTTGTTCGGGTCTAACTCACAGAGAAGCAAGCGTACTTCTTGAATGCGAAGATAAGCAAATCTTAGAAAAGATATACAAGCTTGCAAATAAAATCAAACAAGCTTTTTACGGTGACAGAATAGTTATTTTTGCACCCTTGTATTTATCAAATTATTGTGTAAACGGCTGTGTATATTGCCCTTATCACAGACAAAACACATCTATCCCGAGGAAAAAATTAACTCAGGAAGAAATCAAAAAAGAAGTTATAGCCCTTCAGGATATGGGGCACAAACGGCTTGCCCTTGAAACGGGTGAAGACCCCGTTAATAATCCGATAGAATATGTTTTAGAAAGTATTAAAACAATTTATTCAATAAAACACAAAAACGGAGCAATAAGAAGAGTAAATGTTAATATTGCGGCAACAACCGTTGAAAACTACAAAAAATTAAAAGAAGCAGGAATAGGCACATATATACTGTTTCAAGAAACATATCATAAAGAAAGCTATGAAAAACTTCATCCGACAGGGCCTAAAGCAAACTATGCATATCACACCGAAGCAATGGATAGAGCTATGACAGGCGGTATTGATGACGTCGGACTCGGAGTATTATTCGGTCTTGAAAGATATAAATATGAATTTGCAGGATTATTGATGCATGCAGAGCATCTTGAGGCAAAATTCGGCGTAGGCCCGCACACAATATCTGTTCCGAGAGTAAAACATGCGGATGATATTGATCCGGATAAATTTGTAAACGGAATTGATGATGAAACGTTTAAAAAAATAGTTGCACTTACAAGAATTGCAGTTCCCTATACAGGCATCATAATTTCGACAAGAGAATCGCAAAAAATAAGAGCTGAGTTGATTAATCTCGGAGTATCACAAGTTTCGGGAGCATCAAGAACAAGTGTCGGAGGATACTCGGAACAAGAACGTCCGCATGACACCGAACAATTTGATGTATCTGACCAGAGAACACTTGACGAAGTTGTAAAATGGCTTATCGAATCAAATCACATTCCGTCTTTTTGTACCGCTTGCTACAGAGAAGGCCGCACCGGTGACAGATTTATGTCACTTTGTAAAACAGGTCAAATTCAAAACTGTTGTCATCCTAACGCATTAATTACTCTGAAAGAATTTCTGGAGGATTACGCAACAAAAGAAACAAAAATCCTCGGAGATAAATTAATTCAGAAAAAAATTGATGTTATCGATAATGAAGCCGTAAAGAAAAAATTAATTGAAAATTTAAGTGAAATTGAAAAGGGTAACAGAGATTTCAGATTTTAAGGGAAATTAAATGCTTACAAATACTCCAACATCGGAAAGAATTCATATCTCAATTTTCGGCAAAACAAATGCCGGCAAATCCAGTATATTTAATGCAATAACAAATCAAAATATCTCAATTGTTTCTGACATATCGGGAACTACGACCGATCCGGTTAAAAAAACAATGGAAATACTTCCGCTTGGCGCAGTTATAGTTTTTGACACAGCAGGAATTGATGACAACAGCGAACTTGGGCTAAAAAGATATCAAAAAACACTGGAGGTATTAAATAAAACAGATATTGCACTTTTTGTGACAGATATAAATAAACAGCTTGAAAATTCGGAAAAAGAATTTATAGAAAAAATCAAATCCAAAAAAATCCCGTATTTAATTGTATACAACAAATCCGATGACAATAATTCCGAAAAAAACGGCAACGAGATTGAAACAAGTATTAAAACAGGAAAAAACATCGAACTTCTAAAAAATAAAATTGCGAACCTATCCCCAAAAAAAGAAAAATTTATAATATCGGACAGATTAAATAAATTTGATACGGTAATTCTTGTTATTCCGATTGATGAATCAGCCCCGAAGGGCAGACTTATTTTACCGCAGCAGCTTGTGTTAAGAGAACTGCTCGATAAAATGTGTACCGTTATTTGTACTCAGCCGGATAATCTTAAAAACACTTTAAGAAATTTAAAAAATCCGCCGCAACTTGTTATAACAGACTCACAGGCATTTGGAATAATAAAAGAAATTGTACCGGAAACAATAAAATTAACTTCATTTTCAATATTATTTGCAAACTATAAAGGAGATTTAAAAACTCTTGTCGAAGGCGCAAAACATATCTTAAATCTAAAGGATAATGATAAAGTCCTGATTTCCGAAGGATGCACACATCACCGACAATGTAATGATATAGGTACGGTTAAAATTCCGAAACTGATTAAAAATTTCACAAATAAAAACATAGACTTTGATTTTACACAAGGCGGAGAGTTTCCCGATGACATTTCCAAATACAACCTAATAGTACACTGCGGAGGATGTATGTTAAACGAACAAGAGATGAAATCAAGACTTAAAAAAATAACATCAAAAAACATTCCCGTTGTTAATTACGGAATTTTAATATCATACATTAACGGTATTTTGCCGAGAGCTTTGGAAATATTTCCTGAGATTATGATTTAGCCGAACACCTTATTTGATTTATCGGCAGAAGTTTCAGTGTCGTTAGCAACTGAAGACTCAACAAACATTGACATTTGAGTAGGATTAACCTTTGGAAATTTATCTTTAACGTCTTTTATCTCTTCGTTAATTCTATATGCATTAATTTCACCCTGCGTAATTCTACCGTCGTGATTGGTGTCTATTTCATTAAAATTGGATAACACCGTATCCAATAAACTCGACATGTTACCTTGTCCGGCAACACATAATTGAGCAAGCTCATTATATGTCATGCCTTGAGTTTTTAATCTTGAAGCATAATTTGAAATATCGTCGGTGGATATCTTTCCGTCGCCGTCCAAATCTATATTGTTAAAATTATTCAGCATATAAGTTCTAAATGTTTGATTTACCGAATATTTAACGGAATCATTTTTAGGATTTAAAATGTTATCTAAAGTCAAACTCTTATTACCGTCAAGCAAAAGCAAATAGTTTGAATTTAATCCTGAAATCGCACCTGTAAATATACTATTACCTAATAAATTTGCCATAATTACCTCAAAATTTCATACTCTAGATAAATTTAATGTTTTTTTTAAAAAAGTAAAACAGATATTTAGAGGATTTGTTAAATTTTTGCAATGAAAAATTTGAAATGCTAACATAAAATCAAATGAAACTGATCAAAAACAATATTGTTCTAATTTTAATTTTTATTTTGTGTATCGTATTAAGAATAAATGCCGACACTTTTTTTTCGGGCTACAATTACGATGAAATAGCAATAATGGGAGTTGCAAAAAGTTCTTTTCCTTTCGGAATAATCAAAAATCTTGCGCTTTTGGATTATCATGCGCCATTATATTACTTTATCGCACACTTTTTTACGTATATAAATGAGGAATGGCTCTGGCTTCGTTTATTAAATATACTTATAAATATTTTAAATATACAGTTGTTTTACAAAATAGGAAAATTAATAAGAGACAAAAAAACAGGTTATATTTTAGCATCACTGCTTTGTGTTAATCATTTATTCATAAGTCTTACCAATTATGTAAAATTTTATACGTTATGCTTTCTGATAGCTTCATTTTGCTGCTACTACCTTCTTAAGATTTTAAAAGAAAATAAAGGATATATAAAATTTGCCGCAGCCAATGCCTTCTTTTGCTACAGTGCCACTTTTGGGTTTATCTTTGTGGGACTGGAATACATATACTTATATTTTGTTAAAAAAGAAAACACAAAAGATTTGATAAAATCAGCTCTTATTTCGTCAATCGGTTTTCTTTTATATTTACCCGTTCTTGTTTTTCAGACGTATTATGCATTCAATAATATAATAAGTCCCCATGGCGGCGCTTATCAAAAGGTGGATTTTTATGCTATATATCAACTTTTTAACGACTATTTTACCCCGCTTCTTGATTACTCATTAAATACCGAAACACTTGATTTAGCCTCATTTTTAACCGATATACTTCAATCGCTCGGAAAAAATTCCATGGATTGGATTTCGTTATTTGTAGTAATATTTTTATCTTTAATTCCGGTTATAATTGCGGTTTATCTGCTTATAAAGTTAAAAAACAAACACGTCAAACATCTGTTTAACATTGCCTTAATATACATTGTAATTTTTCTTTTGATGGTTGAGGTTAAAATTGTCGGGTACACTCCGATATACTTGTATCCTGCGGGATTGATTTTACTTATATCGGCAGGTGTGTCTTTAGCTGATTTAAAATCAAAAAAACTGCTGAGATTTATTTTTTTATACCTGCTGTTGTCACAGCTTATAATTCCGAATTGTTATCCTGTTGAAAAAAGAACAAGAGAACAAGGTAACAGTAAGACATATTACTGTCTTGAAAAGTATTTTGAAGATAACAAGGATAACAGAATGTATATAATGACCGCGGGAGGAAGATTTGTTGAAAAATATTATAAAGAGAAAAATATATTTTCATTTGATTGCGAACAAACGGGACTTACTCACAACAGAAAATTTATAACGCTTTTATACGGTAACGAAAATGTACAAAAACTGAATAAAAATAATATAACAACCGTATTGCCGGAGCTTATAAAAAAACCATGCGGAAAAGAATTTGAAGATTATATTATTGAAAACATAATCAATAAATTAAAATCCGGCGAAAAACTGACATATGTTATGAATGTCGACGGGTGTACATTTCTGTTAAAAGATGAAGAAATCGCATCGGTCTTAAAGAAACCTTATATAAAAACATTAAGCGGATTTGACACAATAAGGATGATGAACCAATTTCTACTTACACAATCAACTATGTCAGACATATCAACATCATACGCGAACAGTTGTCTTGTAAATATACTCGATAAAAATTTAAAAAGAATTAAAATAGAACAATATATTGATGATATTGAAGGAAAATTTCATAAAACTTTTTCTACCGATGAATTTGCATATTCAACCGAATGGATTGGAAAGAATGCCATAAACGGCTGGGTATTTATTACATATACAAAAGAATAACTTGACACTTGTCAAGATACTTGTTTATGCGAAAATTAGAATAGATTAGAATTACCAAATTAAGAAAAGGAAAATAAAAAATGCCAAGAAAAACATCTCTGGAAAAAATACGTAATATTGGTATTGCAGCGCACATTGATGCCGGTAAAACCACAACTACCGAACGTATTTTATTCTATACAGGAAAAACTCACAAAATTGGTGAAGTGCATGATGGTGCTGCTGTTACCGATTTTATGGATCAGGAAAGAGAAAGAGGTATTACAATTCAGTCAGCTGCGGTTACGGCAGAATGGAAAGGTCACCAAATAAACGTTATCGACACCCCCGGACACGTTGACTTTACGATTGAAGTAGAACGTTCTTTACGTGTACTTGACGGTGTTGTTGCCGTATTCTGTGCTGTAGGCGGTGTACAATCTCAATCCGAAACGGTATGGCGTCAAGCTAACCGCTACGAAGTACCGAGAATGGTATTTGTAAACAAAATGGACAGAACAGGTGCAGACTTCTACCGTGTAGTTGATCAAATTAAAAACAGACTGGGTGCAAATGCAGTTCCTATCCAACTTCCTATCGGTGCTGAAGATAACTTCACCGGTCTTGTAGACTTAATGACAATGAAAGCGGAAATATACACAAATGACCTCGGAACGGATATCAGAGAAGAAGATATTCCCGCAGAACTAAAAGACAAAGCAAAAGAATATCATGATGCAATGGTTGAAGCAATCGCAGGCGAAGACGATGCATTAATGGAAAAATTCTTTGAAGACCCTGATTCAATCACGGTTGACGAATTAAAGAAAGTATTAAGAAAAGCGGTTTGTGAAAATAAAATTGTTCCTGTATGCTGCGGTACGGCTTTCAAGAACAAAGGTGTACAACTGCTGTTAAATAACGTTGTTGATTACATGCCATCACCTGTTGATGTTAAAGCAATAGAAGGCGAACTTGAAGACGGAACAAAAACAGAACGCCACTCTTCAGATTCTGAACCCTTCAGTGCATTAGCATTCAAGGTTATGACCGATCCGTTTGTAGGACGTTTGACATTCTTAAGAGTATATTCAGGCGTTATTACATCAGGTTCATATGTTTTAAATTCAACAAACGGAAAGAAAGAACGTATCTCAAGATTGGTTAGAATGTATGCAGACCAAAGACTTGAAGAACAAGAAGTCTATGCAGGCGATATCTGTGCGGCAGTAGGTTTAAAAGAAACAACAACAGGTGATACTTTATGCGATGAAAATGCACCGATTATTCTTGAAAAAATGACATTCCCCGAACCGGTTATTTCGGTTGCAATTGAACCAAAAACCAAAGCTGACCAAGATAAAATGGGCATTGCCCTTCAAAAACTTGCCGAAGAAGATCCGTCATTCCGTGTTAAATCAGACACAGAAACAGGACAAACCATTATATCCGGTATGGGCGAACTTCACCTTGATATTATCGTAGACAGAATGCTTAGAGAATTTAAAGTTGAAGCAAATATCGGTAAACCGCAAGTTGCTTACCGTGAAACAATCAGAGGCACAGCTGACCAAGACTCTAAATTCATTCGTCAGTCAGGTGGTAAAGGTCAATACGGTCATGTTAAAGTTAAAATCTCTCCTGCGGGCGAAAACGAAGGATTTGTATTTGAAAACAAAATCGTCGGCGGTGCAATTCCGAAAGAATACATCGAACCTGCAAGAAAAGGTATGGAAGAAGCGCTTGAAGGCGGTATATTAGCAGGTTATCCGTTAATTGACGTCAAAGTTGAACTTTATGACGGAAGCTTCCACGAAGTTGACTCGTCCGAAATGGCATTCAAAATCGCAGGTTCAATGGCAATGAAGGAAGGTTGTAAAAAAGCAAGTCCTTGCATA
>CADBOZ010000112.1 GCA_902796515.1 uncultured bacterium
GTTATAAATATATTCCGAAGCAAAGTGATTTTTAATTATTTTATCTTCCAATACCCCCATGCCTGTATCCTCTACAGCCATTCTTGCAAGCGGAATTCTCATCTTATCCGCAGCGGTTGCAGCTGCTTTAAAAATTCTGTCAACATCTTCCTGAGAAAATTTTGCATACTCCGTTTGTGATTTTTTTACTCTTTTAAGCAAATCATTTAAAGCATCAACATTGTCAACCAATCCGTTGCTGCTCTGATTTTCGACTGCCTCTTCTTTTGTTTTTGTTTTTGTTTGTGGCATATTTTATCTCCTTAATTGTGATTATTTTCCTTAATTAAAATATTATTATACAAAAAATATAATGTCAATAGCATTGTAAATAAAGGATGTTAATATATCATAAATAACGATAAATTATCACGATTTTTTTATTTATTGTGATGTTTTGCACGATTTATTATATAAATATTTTTTATTGAAAAATCGGCAGAAACTTTTTCCTGCCGATTTTAAAGATTATTATTATTTTTTCTATAGAGCCGTTGTTAATGTTGCAATGAAATCTGCCATCTGACTTCCTGATGCATTGTTAAATACATCCGCAACATTTGTAAAAGCAGCATTTGCGCTTAACCATGCACTTGTTGCTTCAACAATAGTATCAGCATTAGCATTATTTATAAAAGCACTTCTATCAGCTACAAGGTTATTTTTACCCGTCATTATATTTTCAATATAACCGTCTTTAACAGTATCAGCGTTTATATAGTTTTTAGAATTATCCTGATATGTACTAAAGAAGTTTTCAATTTTAACACATCCTGTTGTTGTTTTATCAAAAATGAAAACAGAACCGGAATTTACGACTTTATCGTCTTTTGTGGCACCTGATTTGAAATCAGCCACATAAATAATATTATTTTTATTGGTTGAACTTAATGTTAATTTATCGTTATTTCCGCCAGCGTCATTAATTGAAACCCTGTTTGTTAATTTTTTAATTGTATATTTATCATTAGCTGTTCCTTTATCAACTATTGCGATAGCTGAATTTGTTAAATTATATTCATCTGCTCCCAGGTTATCGGTTATTACATTATCTATTTCACCTTTTTGAACATTGTTTAATATATAACTATCATTATTATCGTAATCCGTAATTTTTAATCCTGCACAATTTGTTATTTTATAGACGTCATTAAGGCTGCGACCGAGATTTTCGCTATCGCCGTCATCAATAACTATTAAATCCGTACTATTGAATGTATAATTATCCCTTCCCTGTTTATCAACTATTGATACATAGTAACTGTTATTTATACTATATTTCTCATCTCCAAACGCATCTTCAACTAAATTAGCACTGCCTTTTAAGTAGTTAAGATTATATTTATCATTTCCTGTTTGTTCAATATCGGTTAATATTGAATTAGCTACATCTGTATCTATATTATCAAATATATTAAATCCGTCACTAATTTGTAAACAATTAGAAGCATTTGAAATATTGTATGTGTCAGCACCCAATAAATCGGTAATTATCGGATTAGCTGCATTTAACAAGTTATACTTATCATCTCCTCCAAAATCGTTAATTTTAACTTTGTTATAAACGTGGGAGATGTCATATTTATCATTTCCCGAGTAATCATTAATCATAGCATCATCATAAGCGTATGAAATTTTATATGCTTCATTTCCCGTGTAATCATATATTAAGATATCATCATATACAACTTCCGATATATTATATTTATCATTTCCGCTGTTTGAATTATTTAAATAATTATATACAAATGAATCTATTGCGGACTCTCCGCCATCAATTATACTTACTTTATATCCGATTTTAGAAATATTATATTTATCCTCTCCTCCGATATCAATAATTTCAACACTATCATTAACGTTATTTATATTATAATTATCGACACCTTTGCAATCGATTATTTCAACTTCATCCTTAACTCCTGAAACATTATATTTTTCATTTCCAAAGTAATCTTTTATTGTAACATCATCAAATGTTTGTTTGATATTATATTTATCATTTCCGCCTTTATTTGAATTTTTATATCCGTCTTCAATATATATTTCGCCTGAAACACCGGAAATATTATATGTTTCCGTACCTGATGTATCGTATATATGCGTATAATCACGAATAAGTGAAATATCATATTTATCATTTCCGCTTTTATCTTTATCTGTTTCAAGTTTGGAAGGGTCTGATGGATTTTCAACAGCATCCTTATTTATACCGTCATAAATATAAACGGAAGTATTACAAGAAAAAATTTTATAACTGTCATTTCCGGTATATTCTTCTATATAATTTAAACCGTTTATTCCTTTAGCAATATAATTATCATTTCCTTTTTTATCCTTTATTTTGTAACCGCCATAAGCAAGGTCAAGATTATAGATATCATTTCCTTCGTTATCATTAATTTTAAATGTTAAATAAGAATTCTTGACGGTATACTTATCGCTTCCTTTTAAATCATTTAAAATTAAATCACCTTTAATTGAATTAATATTATATTTATCGTTGCCCGACGCATCATTTACCGTAGTTTGGTAGGTGTTTGTAAAGTTATAATTATCATTTCCCGCATCATCGTTAATTGTTGATTTACTTTTGTATCCAAGGTCATAGTTGTCGTTACCTTTTTCATCATGGACATTAACAATTGTTTCATTTCCTGTTATATATTTATCATTGCCTGCCTTATCCCGTACAGTTAGTCCTGTATTGGTATATTTAGCTTGCAGATTATATGTATCATTTCCGCCAAAATCCAAAATTGTTTCACTCTCTTTTCCGACGGTCATATTGTAATAATCGGATTTTTTATTACCTGCAACACTCTCGTTATAGGCGGAATTTTGGTAATAGCCTTTTGAAACTTCTCCTTTTATTAATTCCATAGCAGATGCAATACTGCCCGGAGTTTGAGTAATTGAATTAATTTTTAAGAAATCATTATTTGTTTGATAATATTTATAATAATCTTTAATTGTAATTGATATCATACCATTGTCATACATAAAGTTATAAATAACATCATTACCTGTTTTTTCAACAAGATAAAGTGTGCCGGGTTTAAAGTTTAACGTAACACTACCCGCAACGTCAGGCGATACGGAATAAACAGTATCAGTCGATTTTTCCGAAATAGTAAAATCGTATGTACCTGCTTTTTTAATTTTAACCGTTTTCATTACTTTTCTGCCTCCTAATAATATTGCTCTAAACTATATACTCTTAAAAATTAATTAATATCCGATATAAACAGTGTTTTTTTGTAAACCCGTGCTTCAAACATAAAAAACAACCCCGATAAAAACTATCTTTCGAGTTGTTTTTTATTCTTCTTTATTTATAAAACACCATAAAATTATCTTATCATAAACAAATTAAAATATTTTTACAGCTTAAGCAATGTTAAGTTAATTTTCGCTTGCATGCGGATGAGCAAAATTATATACATCTTTTAATCTTTGAATTGAAATATGAGTATATATTTGAGTATTTTTAATACTGCTATGACCCAATAGCTCCTGTACAACTCTTAAATCCGCACCGTTTTCAAGCAGATGGGTTGCAAAGCTGTGCCTGAACACGTGCGGTGTCACTTTTTTTGTAAAATGTATTGAATTAACAGCCTGTTTAAGGGCTTTTCTTATACTTTGATTTTGTAATCTGTAGCCGTTGTAATTTATAAAAATCGGGTCACTTAAATTTTTTGAAGTCGGATGAATTAAATCCGAAACATTTTGAATATAATTCATTAATCCCTCTTTTGTTTTGTCAGGGATAAGAACAATTCTTTCTTTTGCACCTTTACCGAAAACTCTTATCTCATTTTGTTCTAAGTTCAAATCTTCGTAATTTAAGCTTGAAAGTTCGCTTATTCGCATACCTGAAACCCATAAAAGTTCAAGAATTATTCTGTTTCGATATCCTGCGGGAGTGTCGATTTTTATTCCTCTTAATATGTTTTCAATTTCATCTTCATATAAAAAATTAGGCAGGGTTTTGCTTTGTTTCGGAGATGAAACATTGTCGATAGGATTATATTCTATAATTTCTTCCTGATACAGAAATTTATAAAATGCTTTAATTGAAGCAATTTTTCTTGCAACAGTCGTTTTTGTATAGTTTATTTGCTGAATAAAATAAAGATATTCGCTGAATTTTTTAGGGTCAATATCCTTAGCATCAATATCGCCTATCCATAATAAAAATGTATAAGTATCGGCACAGTACGCCCTTATTGTATGATTTGAAAAATTTTTCTCGCTTTTTAAATAAAGCTTAAAATCTTCAAGATATTCTTGTTTTTCTGTCATAATTATAATAATTATACACATTTTATTTAAAAAAAATAAGTCTTAATTTGTATGTAAAAATGTAAAGAAAAATTATATTATTATATAAAATATTTCCCCTTTGTTATATCATTTTTTTGGATATCCCCTTATTAAGGATTTAGTGTAAATTGCAAAATAAATTCGATAGTATTGATAATATGGAATTAAATGTACAAAAATCCTCAGTTGTACAGGAAAGAGCGAGTCTTATTGCGGTGTACATGTACAAGCAATTCATGGAGTTCAATCAGGCAACCATTAATACTAATGAAACTTTTTCAAAAATCCTTGAAAATTTATCGCAGGTTCTTGAATATTTAAAACAATCTTTAAATATCAGAAATATACCTGTTCAAAACATTGCCTGCAGAATTGACTCAACTAAAACTCTTGCCATAGTCGATATTTTATGGCACAAGATAACATTCACTTCAAGATTTAATTTATCTCCCAAAGCACTTCCGTCCAAAACCGGAAATCCGATGTTTTGCGGAAGAATATTTGCAATAAAAGGCGATTTCTCGGAGTTGATTAAAGAAGATGATGACTACGAAAAACAAATGGATACTTTATTAAATAATGAAATAGCTTCATTATATATACCTGCGGAAAAAACACAGGGAGCAGTTATGACAATTCGCCATAAAGACAATCAGGAGTCATATATCAGTCAGGCAGATGCACCCAGAGATTTTCTTTTGAAGGTTATTGAAATTGTTTGTGCCGGCGGAGAATTCCACAAACAAAACACCCAGAAAACAGGTTTTATATTCTAATTTAAAAGCAGTATAAATTAAGCAATATTTCATCTTTTTGCTATATGGATTTTTTGAAGTAAAAATGCAATAATAACCCTGTTACTGAAACACGGTTAGACTATGATAAATGCAAACGATACAACGATTGTCTGTATAGACATTCAGGAGAAGCTTGCAAAAATTGCGAACGATAAAATCATACAAAATTCGATTAAATTAATGCAGGCAGCTTCAATATTAAATATTGATACAATTATAACCGAACAATATCCGAAGGGGTTAGGCAGCACTATACCCGAAATTAAAGATATTAAAGATTTTTTAACCGTCGAAAAAACGACATTCAGTGCATATCAAACAGAAGAATTTAAACAAAAATTTGACAAATTAAACAATAAAAATGTTTTAATTTTCGGAATTGAAACTCATATATGTGTTCTTCAAACAGCACTGGATTTAATAAAAAAGAATTATAATGTTTATATTTTATCTGATTGTTCGGCTTCAAGAGAGGAATATAATCATAAGACGGCACTTGAACTGTTTAAAAACAAAGGCGGAAACGTTTTAAGCCTTGAAATAGCACTGTTCGATTTTTTAAAAAGTTCAAGACATCCGAATTTTAAAGAAATACAGGGATTGATAAAATAGGTAAATATGCTTAACGATATAAGATTTCAGGCTTCAAATATTATAAAATTCAGCACGGATATAAATATCGGGAACAATTCAAATACCGGTAAAAATTATCAAAATACTTTCGAAGAAATATTTAAAGAACAAAACACCGAAACAAAGTCCGATAAAACTTCAAACATTGCAACGTATCAACTCGGAATTCCCGTAGGGTTCGATATTGATTTTTCACTTCTTGAAGAAATGGAAAATAAATAAAAGATTTTATTTCCGTTTTTATTTTTTTATTATGTTATAATAAATTAGAATTTTGTACTTATTTAAGAGGATGGTAAAAATGGAAAAATTAGAAAAGTTTCAATTGCTGGCTTCATGCGCACTTATCGGTTTTGCAATCTTGATTTCATCACTGGTATTTGCTTTTCGTATGCCAAGAAATGAAAATATAACAGTAACAGGCTCGGCTTCAAAAATTGTTAAATCGGATAATGCAAAATTAAGCTTTATGCTTGAAACAAGAGGAAAAACGCAAAAAGATGCATATAGAATAATTAAATCATATCACCCTGAAATCATTAAATATCTTGAAAATAAAGGGATAGATAAAAAAGACATAGATATCAAACCTATAAACGGATATTATAATTATAAAAATATAAACGGTTATTCCACAAATGAAATTTTAGATTACAGCGCAAATCAATATATTGATGTATCTTCAAAAGATGTTGAAAAAATTAAAGAAATATCAACGGATATGCAGAATTTAGCCGATAAAGGCATTGAAATGCATATAGACAGACCTGAATTTTACTATTCTAATCTTGCCTCGGTTAAAATTGAACTCTTAAAAGAAGCAAGTAAAGATGCAAAAGAAAGAGCAAAATCAATGCTCTCCGCTACAGGTTCAAGTGTCGGCAAAGTTAAACAAATTAAAATGGGAGTATTCCAAATCACTCCTCCGGATTCAACGGATGTATCCGACTACGGCGTTAATGACACATCAACTATCGATAAAAAAGTAACAGCGGTTGCAAATGTTGTATTTAAGGTAAAATAATGGCTAAATCCGAAAAAGAAAAAATGTTAAGCGGGGAGTTATACTCCCCCTTTGCAGATGTTCTTACAAAAGACAGGGAAAAATGCAAAACATTGTGTTGTGAATATAATTCTCTGCGCCCCGATGCATTAATTGAAAAATATACAATTATAAGAAAATTATTTAAAAATACTGGCGAAACCTTTACAATAGAGCCTAATTTCTGGTGTGATTACGGATATAATATATCAATCGGTGATAATTTTTATTCCAATCACAATTTAACAATACTTGACTGTGCTGAAGTAACGTTTGGGGATAATGTATTTATCGGGCCGAACACTTCATTTTATACCGCAGAGCATCCTATTGATGCCGAAACAAGAAACGAAGGTATTGAATTTGCAAAGCCTATTAAAGTTTGCGACAACGTCTGGATAGGCGGAAGCGTTACGGTTTTATCGGGAGTTACAATAGGAGAAAACTCCGTTATTGCAGCAGGTGCCGTTGTAACAAAAAATGTTCCCGAAGATTGCGTTGTTGCGGGATGTCCCGCAAAAATAATAAAAAGATTATAATTTCTTACATTCCCGGAAGCGGAGCAGCCGTATTTGTAACCGCTTTTTCATCATCATATTCAATCAGCTCTTGCTGCGGCTGAGGTTTAAATAATTGCTTTGGTTTTTGAGGTTTCTGAGGCTTGTAAGAAGGCAGAGGAGCGCTTTGCTGAACATAATCCATATCAACCTGTAAATTATTACCTGTTTCTTTTTCGGATTTTTTATCCGCCTTTTTTTCTTCCGTTTCATCAACTGTTTCGTCAACATCATCATCAAGTTTTATCGGACTTAACGATTTTGAACCGTTCATTTTCGGATAATCAAACACACTTTGCGGGAAGTTTTTCGTTGCAACTTTCATATAGTCGGCAAAAACTTTGGCAGGAAGTGAACCGCCTGTTATGCCCGGAAGTTTTGAGTTGTTATCATTTCCGACCCAAACACCGGTAACTATATCCGGAGTATACCCGACAAACCATGCATCCCTGTAGTCATTCGTTGTACCTGTCTTACCTGCGATATTTTGAGCAATATTAGCAGCTTTACCGGTACCGATTTCTACTACTTTTCTTAACATATAAGTCATACCCGAAGCTGTTTCAAAGTTTATTACTTTTACAATCTTGGGACCCGAATTTTCATATATGGTAACACCTCTTGAATTTTCAACTCTTTCAACGCAATAAGGACGCACTCTAAAACCGCCGTTTGCAAATGCACCGTATGAAACTACCATATCATACAATTTAACACCGTTAGAGCCCAATGCAATTGTCATATCATTAGAAAGAGCCGTTGTTATACCCATTTCACGGGCTGTTTGTATTACGGCCTCAACTCCTGATTTTTTAATTAATCTTACTGCGGCAACATTGGATGAAATGGCAAGAGCCTGCCACAAGGCAATCTTACCTCTGTATTTTTTTCCGTAATTTTTCGGCGACCAATCTTTTATTGTCAAAGGGGTATCTTCAATGATATCATCCACTCCGACTCCCTGCTGCAGAGCGGTTGCATAAACAAAAGGTTTAAATGAAGAACCCGAAGGTCTTATTGCTTTTGAAACTCTATCATACTGGCTTATTTCGTAGTTTTTTCCGCCAATATAAGAATAAATCCTGCCTGTTGTAGGGCTAAAGGAAAATAAAGCTATTTGATTTGTGGGTTTGTTTAGTCCCGCACCTTTTAGTGCAGATTGAACGGTGAGCTGTGCTTGATTTTGAGATTTATAATCAAGTGTTGTATATATCTTTAACCCGCCCTGAGAAATTTCCTGTTCTTCAAAGCCGATATTTTTTAATTCGTTTAAAACATAGTCAATAAAGTACGGCGCTTTATTGTACGAATACACTCTTGGCTTTGTTGATAAGTGCAACCCCTCCTTTTGAGCTGCTTCCATTTGTTCAAGAGTAATATATTTATTTTTGTACATTCTTCTTAAAACAAGATCGCGTCGTTTTATACCCGCTTTTTTATTAACAAACGGCGAATATAAAGAAGGCGCCTGAGGTAAACCTGCAATTAAAGCTTGTTCCGCCAAAGTTAAGTTCGATAAATCTTTATCAAAAAATGTTCTTGCCGCACTTGATACACCGTATACACCCGAACCTAAATACACGGAATTCAAATACATTTCAAGTATTTCGTCTTTTGAAATAGTTTTTTCAATTCTGTGAGCTATGATTAGCTCTTTAATTTTTCTGTCAAACGTTCTTTCGTTTGAAAGGAATAAAATTCTTGCAAGCTGTTGTGTAATTGTAGAACCGCCCTGTTTTACCTGACCCGACATCACGTTTGTTATCGTAGACCTTACCATGCCGAGCGTATCAAAACCTCTGTGGTTGTAAAAATTTTTATCTTCAGTTGCAATAACGGCTTTTTTCAAACCATCGGGAATTTTATCAATTGAAACTTTTTCAAACTTAAATGCAGTAAATGTTTTTATTACTTCTCCGTCAGCGGAATAAATTGTAGTAACGGGATTTGGTTTAATATCCTCAAAATTTGAAATCGGGGGAAGGGATGCAAGATAAATATTAAATGCAGCAACTGCCGCAAGTATAGCGGAGAGCATCATAGAAAATAAACATATAAAAATATTCCTTTTTTTAGGACTCCGCTTTGTAACTCGTTTTCTTCTAACGCTATTCATATACATAATATTATAGCAAAAAGACTAACTTGCAACAAACTTATAGAATTTAGTATATAAAACTCAATATAATCGTAAAATTTATAAAAAAGAGGATACCCTGAAAGGATATCCTCTTTAAATATTTATATACCTTTTAATTAAAAGATAACTGTTAATTCTTCATTAGGATTCAAAGCTGAAGAATTTGAAACTGACGGAACGATAGTGTATAATAATTCGTCGCCAACTTCATAAATGATACCGAATGTACCGGATATAGCAGTTTTAACTATACCGTATACACCCTTACCAAGTGTTACGAATGAATTACCAAATGATGCAACACCACGACCCATATGACCTGTGAATGTTTCAACGAATGTATCTGATAATCTGTCGCCGTATTCTTCTAAGCCGTTAGCAGCAATATTAACTGCTGTAGCACCGGAACGACCAACTACACCAACTGTTCTTGCAGCTGCAGTAAACGGTAATCCAAGAATTCTTGCAATAATGTTAGGATTGTTTAATTTATCAGCTGTTGCGCTTGTTAATTCTTCAGGGAAATCAGCTTTAACTTTACCGTTTTGGATTTCACAGAATTTA
>CADBOZ010000113.1 GCA_902796515.1 uncultured bacterium
ATGACTTGCGCCTGCCTGACATCCTGTTACCTGAGAACAGCAATTGGGGCTTACTACAAATTTTGGATTAGAGCAACTGCACGCACCGCTGCTTAAAGTCCAGCCCGAATGGCAATTTGTACAATAGCAATTAGCTTTATTATAATTTGCCATTCCGCTTTGACATCCGGTTTTTGCCGTACAATTTGTACACTGGCAATCGTTATTATAATTTGCTGCTCCGCTGTTACAGCCTGATATAACATCACAGCAGGTTTTTTCCGTTGTTGCTCCCTTTTCTATACCTGTATTACATTTACAGGTGCCGGCGTTAAGGGTGTATTTTCTAACACAAACGGTGCAGCTTTTAGCTATAGCGGAACAATTTGAGCAAGCTTGATGGATTGTGTTACAGTTTTTGCAAGTGGTTCCTTCCGGATACTTGTTACCGCTACATCTTATACATTCCGGTGTATTTGTACATCCGACGCAATTAGCATGCCATTTTGTTTTGCAATTAGCGCAAACATTTCCTTCTAAGTAAAAACCTTCCGAGCATTTTGTTTGAGTACATGCTCCGTTTCTCGGGTAATATCCCGATGCACAGGCCGTACATTCTGTAGCACTTGAACAATTCAAGCAGTTTGAAATTTTGCTTGCGCAGCTTACACAAGATGCACCGCTCGGATAATAACCGGCTGAGCAGGCTTTACATGTTCCGTCGTGGTTACAACTGGTGCAGTTTGCTATATTGTTACAGGTGCTGCATTTGCCTCCGCTTAAATATGCGCCGTCAATACATTTTGTACAGTTGTTAGCATTTGTACAGGCGACACAATTTGTGGGACAATTAACGCAACTTGTTCCGTTATGATATTGTCCGGCGGGACATGATGTCGGAAGACATGTGTTGCTGGTACTTACATAATAATTTGCTTTGCATTTAGTACATGTACTTGAATTTGAACATTCTACGCAATTTGAAATAGTGTTACAATTTGTACATTTGTTTCCGTTAGGATAAAATCCCGCTTTACATGCCGTACAGTTAGAACCGCTGGTACAGCTTGTGCAATTTGTCATTTTATTACAATTTGTACATTTGTTTCCGTCAGGGAAAAAACCGTTACCGCAAGAATTACAGGTGCCGTCATTATTACAAGCCGTACAATTTGCAGGGCAACTTACGCAACCTGAGCCGTTATTTCTTTGTCCGATAGGACAGGGGGAAAGTACGCAATTTTTTCCGTTTGTATAGTAGCCCGGATCACATGAAACGCATGTTGTCGAATTAGAGCATTGTTTGCAATGTGTGTCAAGAGTATTACAGTTTACACATGTGCTTCCGGTTGCATAAAAACCGGATTGACATTTTGTACATACGTTTGTACCGTCATTAGGCTTTTTATAGCAGGTTGTACATTGTGCATGGAAATCAGTACAGGGTTTACAAGTCTTGCCTGTGTTATATTGATTTGCGGCACAACCCGTGGGTGTACATTTACTTCCTGAAGGATAGTACCCGCCTACACAAGCAGTACATGTTGAACTGTTTGAGCAATCTGTACAGTTTGAATCGATATTAGAGCAAGCTGTACAAGTTGTTCCGTTAAGATAATAACCTGTTTTACAGGAAGTACATCCTTCTGTTCCCGTTTGAGTACAGGTTGCGCAATTTTTATTACATTTTCTTTTACCGTCACAGGTGTTATCACCGCAGGCGGTACATTTTTTATTGTTTATATAATACGAACCTGCCGTGCACATAGTACACTCTTCACTTGTACAGGTCAAACATCCCGCACCGAATTTAGCGGTATCATTACACGATTTATATGAACAACTTTGAACATCAAGATATGTGCCGTCTTTTGCCTTGCTGTCTTTAGAACATATTATGCAGGCTTTATCCGTACAAAGTTGACAATCGGAAGAAAACTCGGAACAATTTTTTCTTAATCCGCCGGCACCGCCTGCCATTTTTGTTTGAGATGTTATCATTTTTTTTGTAACAACAGGTGTAAACGCTGCCGATATACAGGAAATCGTAATTATTGATATTATTAATTCAACAAGTGAAAATGCAAGTGCAAACTTTTTCATTTTTATAAATGCTTCTTTAGTATTTTCATATGAAAAACAGGAAACAAATTTACTTAAAAATTCCTTAAAACATAGGGGGAACTTAATAAACCTTTTAAACTTCGCTATTTTGCCATTCATTCCGATATCCGATAACTAAATATAATACTTTCAAAAAAAATTCTAGCATGCTAAATATGTCGTTTCAATAAATGATTAACTTATTTGTCAATTATTTTTTTTGACCTGTTTTATATAGTTACGGAAAATAAAAGATTATGAAAACAACTTATTATCAATATAATCCCTGTATAAATTTTAACGGCAATTTCTTAAAAAGAAGAAATGATGTATATTCATCAATTAAAAAAGACGGTTTTTGTCTGCCTTTAAAATCCAAAGTAAAAAATTTGGATTACAAATCCTCTACGGGTAAACTTGTTGAAAAAGATTTGCTTTTATTAAAAAAAGCGGAAAGTCTTCAAATTTCTTCCGATGAATTACTTGTTCCGGAATTTAAAACACTTGAAAGTGCTCGAAAAAATGTGGAAATAGGAGATGTTTTCAGCATACAGGGTGAAAAAAATATATTTCTAAAAATTGACGAACAAAATTCAAAGCATTTAAAATTTGATAAAAAAGCTTATTGTAAACTATTTCCTCCGGTTAAGAGGTTTATTTCAAACCAAAGAAATTCAGGAGATTGCTATCTTATTTCATCGCTGAATAAAATGACGGAAAACCCTAATGCAAGAAAGTATATATATGACTGTTTTGAAAGCGACGAAGAAGGAAATATTACGGTAAAACTGCCTGAATCCGAAGTGTCTGTTACGATAAAACCGGATGAAACAATTTATAATCTCGGAGTAATTTCAAACAGGTGCGCAAAAGGAGCACTCGGCATACAGCTCCTTGAATTTCTGTATAAAAAAGAGGTGCTTAACGATAAAATTAAAAATTTAGAACATGAAATTCAAACAGGTTCAGATTTTCTTTCGGAATTTTATGAAAAAAACAGCTTGTTTTTTAAGGCAAATAATGTAGAAAAAGATGACTATGACGGCATTAAGGAAGCCGTTGAAGAAAAAATATCCGATATTATCAATAAAATTAAATCGGAGTTCGGGATTGAATTATCATATAATAAATTAAAATCGCTTTATTTGATTTTGTATTTTGAAAGCAAAAATGAAGATGAAATAAGCTATAAGGCTTTATCCGGAATACAGAATATAATTTTTGCGCCAAATATTGATTCTGTCAGAGGTTTTGCCGAAAAATTAAATGAATATTACAAGCATACGGGCAGTTTGATACTTAACGGCAATTTTGTTTTTTCTTCAGTCACTGAATTGAAAAAAAATATTGAAAAATTAAATGAAATGAAAAATAATCCGCAATATTTTGAAAAAGCAGGCGGAGACGGCGGCAACCCGATTGATGTATATAAAAAATTCGGAATAAAACAAGCAGTGCAGATAGCTCTTTGCGAAAAGTTTTTAAATAATGTTTTAATCTCGCTTTTAAATAATCCCGAAGAACAGGAAAACTACATTATAACAGCAGGAACAAGAGATAAAAAATTGCCGCATGAATACTTTCACCTTCCCGCATCGATTTCATCAAATCATGCATACGGTTTTGAGGTTGTTAAAGGTACGGATAGAATGCCTTTAATTAAAGTAACAAATCCGTGGGATACGTTTTTATCCAATAAACAAAAGATTAAAGAACTGACTCCCGATGAATTTGTAAAATATTTCGAATATCTTTATATTGCAAATGTCAAAGACGACAGTCTTTTTATTACACGAAACTTTTAACATTTGTTTACAAAAATAAATTAAAAAGTAAATTATTTATTATATCTATACTTTATATATATAGAATATATAAAATTGTGCGAACGGGAGAAAGTAAAAATGCGGCTCAATAATACAAATGAAAATTTGTATTCATTAAACAATCTTTATACTGACAGACTTTTAAAAAGAAAGATGGACAGAATTAAAGAGCAGTTTTTTGAGTATCTTGAGGAAAACGATACTACAGGTCGTATAGATGCGGATAAACTGATAAACTCGGATGTCAGCATATTTCAATATGAAGACAAGTTTAAACAGTTTTTGCAGTCAAATGCTGCAGATTTAGGGTATAGTGCAGATTTTATACTGGAAAATATTGAAGCGGAAGATGACAACAAAAAGGTTAAAGACGATAAAAAAGCGGATAAAGATAAAGAGGAAGATTTTGATGCAAAATCAAAATTAATTGAATTTATGGATTCCGAAGAAGAACCCCCGTCGGATGATACCGTAGAAAGTGACGAAAACGGAGAAATTAAAAAGGAATCAATTTTTGATTATGCGGAAGAATTTAATAAATTTTTATCCGAGGATGAAGACGGATTAAAAATAAATGAGCAGTTTGCGTTCAATTTTGATGATTTATCAAAGTATGAATTTGACGAAGAAACAGGCAAATTTATAACGGATGAAAATACATCAAAAGAACAGCAAAAAATGTTAAATTATATATCGGAAATGCTTTTAAACGAAGATATTAAAAAATACACTGATACCAATGAAGACGGACAAATAAGTCGGGATGAAGTATCCGCATATTTAAGAAGTTTAAACGAATACGATGAAGATAAAGATAATTTGACATTAAAAGATATGTTTGCGGGGTATAGCGAAATTGTAAATCCTGATAAAGACACTGTAAATCCCGATGAAAAACCCGCTAATGAAGATAATTTGCCAAAAAATGAAACCGACAAAGATACTGTGCCGACAAACCCGCAGGATAATTCGGGAATATCGGGAGGAAACAGCTCGTCGGGTGCATCAGGTACTTCGGGAACATCCGGAACTTCACCTACTTCATCTTCAAGCGGACTTACGGGAAGCAGCCAATACTATAACGAAAACCCTGCTACCAAAAGAACGGCTCCAAATGAATCTTCAAACAAATTGTCAGACCAAATATCCGACATTGATAAACAAATAGCTCAAAAAAATCAGGAAATAAGTTCTTTAAACGGCGAAAAAGCCAAAATATATGAAAGTGAAACCGAATATAGTGCGCTTATTAGTACAATGAAAGAAACAACAAGTGCTATAGATAATTCTGTTTCAAATATTTCAAGCTTGAATTCACAACTGCATCTTGCAAATATAACCTATGAAACAAAGAAAGCAGAACTTGACAACTTGCAAGATGCAAAGGTTTTGACGCAGCTTCAACCTGAAATTGATGCAAAAAGAAAAGAACTAAAAACAGCACTCGAACAAGCGGAAACCGCAAAAAACAACATTCAGACAAAACTGGATAAGGAAAATGCGGCATTAGAAAAACTCCAATCTAAAAAGACGGAAACTCAAGAAAATATCGATAAATTTGAACAAGAACATCCAAAAAGCGAACTTAATACAATAAATTCAAAAATTACGGCATTAAATAACGATATAAAAACATTGGAAACAAAAAAAGCCACTATGAAAACAGAGCTTGAAAAAGCTCAAAAACAGGAGGTCGATGACGGTAAAGTCTACGGGCTTGCAACGGCATACAGAGAAAGTAATGAATTTGTTAAGTTTATGATGGACTATGCTACAAATCCTGCGGTCAGAGCAAGTTATGATAATAATTCATCGCTTGGTGAATGGTGCGCAATATTTACAAGTGAAATAACGGAAAAAATGTTCAGAACATCAGCAACAGGGCTTGGAATCAGCCTGCATGACGGAAGTCAAGATTTAGGCGGAAGCGAAATGGCAATGCATGCTATTTCTTATGCTAAAAAATTTGCACAACAATATGCATCAGCGGGTATAGAAGGTATAGGCGGAGTAAAAGGAAAATCGTTTGTTGATAATTTCCAATCCATGACACCGGAGCAGCAAAGAGATGCCGTAAGAAACGGACTTGTTTATCCCGGTATGACATTTGAATATAAAAATCCGGAGACAGGCGCATATCATACAGGCTTTATTGAAAGCATTAACCCTGATTTAACTTGGAATACTATTGAAGGAAATTCGACAGGCGGTAAGTCTGCACAGCATGTCAGAGATGCAAGTTATGAAAAATTGGCGGATGTTGTTGATACGACATTTACCGTATATTATCTTGCAATAACAAGGGGCAAAATGACAGCCGAAGAAGTAAATGAAAGATCATATAACGGATTATTCAAAAAAACCTTTACTTAATTTACTTCGTAAATTTTGATTTCGCAATATGAAGAAGTTAACTCTTCGCATTTTAACCCGTCAACATCTCCGGCTTGAATAGTACATCCTTGTCCGCAATTCGTTTTGTCAAATTCAGGCATCGGATTTATAAAATTCTTTACGTTACTTATTCTAAAACCGTTTCCGCTTTTGAAAACATTGCTTTCAAAATCATAAGAGTCAAGTATTCCTTCGGATACAATACGAATTTTATTTAAGCTTCCCGATGTTGTGTACGTTCCGAAGGTTTTAACTTTTGCTTCATAATATGTCATGCCGTCCGAGGGAATAGTTGCAACTTCTTCTTCATCATCATATGAAGGATACATTATGTATGTCGTTAAATATTTTTTGCTTACGGTCGGATAACCGAGCGGAACTACGGTAAATTTGTCCGTAACGGCAAAAGCAACAATATCCGGAAGTTTTTTATCTTTATATTCGAAGGTGTTTGGTTTTCTCTGACCGTTTATATCGGCATAGACGATGTAATACTTAACCGTGCCGAAGCTTTCGGAACCTTTTTTTTCCGTATATTCAAACGGTTTTCCGTTATTTGAGCCAATCCATAATTTTACGCCGTTTTGAAGTTCAATTTTAACATTTTTATGAGCATCGCTCAATTTCTTTGCACTGCTGTCTATAAAACTGCTTAGTTCCGGATTATTAGAGTTTATATCGGCTGCGGTTTCGCAATTAGCTGTGTCATAAGTTGACCCTATCTGTTGAATATTCATGGATTGAGCAATTACCTTGCAAAAAACTTTTGAATTTGCGGGAAATGGCGAATCACCCGTGGTGCCGTCAGGAATACTTACAAGTTTGCTGAATATAGCAGTACCGAGTGAATTATATATGTTGTTGTAAGCATATTTATACGCCAATTCCCACGGCTTTGCGACTGTTGAAATACCTATTGTCGTAATGATTGCAATAAGCGAAAATACGATTATAACTTCTGCAAATGTAAACCCTTTTTTATTCATGCTGTTCCTTATAAACTCACCCAAGTTTAATTTTATCATTATATTTACACAAGCGCAAAGTTTAGTTTGTAAAAATTTATATGCTATTATTAAATATGTTTTTTAAGGGGAGATTATGAATAAAAAAATTATATTTTTTGTAATAACTTTAATATTTATGCTTACAAATGTTTCGTTTGGTTCGGATAACGATTTTGTCGGCCAATGGGCTGAAAAAACATCAGAAAGGGTTATACTGAGTATTTATGCGGATAAATCAGATAAAACATACAAAATCTTTATGAGTTGGAGAGAAAATAATCTTTTACAAAAGGATATATTCAGGTTTATTGCAAACAAAACAGCTAACGGGGTTTTAGAATATAAAAACGGCTTACATATTTTAAGGTATTTTGAAAAGACAGGAATTGAAGACAAAACAGATTATACCGACGGTTCGGGATACTTCAAAATTAAAGATAATGAGCTTGTATGGACTGATAATAAGGACGGAAGAGAAAATACGGTTTTTATTAAATCAAATAAAAGCTTAATTTCGGATACAACAGTAAAAAATAAATATTTTTCAATTACTCTTCCTGTTGAATTGAAAAATTTATACAAACCAAAAATTAAAAAAGATTCAATTTTATTTTACGACAAAGCCTCTTATAAAGAAGGTTTCGGAGGTTTTGCATTCGGAATTAAACTATATCCGACTCCTTCAAGTCATGCTATGAACATAGGCTGCAGAAAAATTGGCGAACTTACGGACAAAAAAAACAGGCTATTTGACGTTGTTTTAATTCAACCTACGGATGTTCAATACAATTATACAAAAACAATGCCCGACTCATACGGCACACTGTATAATCTTGCCGAATATATTTCAATTGAAGGAATAAACGGAAATATCTACCGTAAAAATGCAGGTATGAAAGGAAAAGATTTATATAATGAAGTTATAAAAAAACATATTCGCGCAATAAATGAAAAATGGGACTCAAACAAACTTGAAGAAGAAAATATGAGCTATATGTATAATGTTTTAGCTTCAACAAATAAAAACATGCTTGATAAAATCGGCTATGCTTATTATGATGCTAACGCTGACGGAATAGATGAATTATTTATAGGCGAAATCGCAAAAGGAGCCTTTAAGGGTGTTGCATACGATATTTACACAATGATAAACAGAACCCCGACACATGTTATAAGCGGAGGAACAAGGAACAGATACTATGTTTGCAATGATGCATTTATCTGTAACGAGTATTCGTCAGGTGCCGATGAAAACGGAATGCTCGTGTATACTTTAATTGAAAATTCAACAGAATTATTTCCGCAGGTAGGTTTTAAATATGACGGGTATGAAAACAAAAAAAATCCCTGGTTTATTTCTTACGATTTCTTTAATGACAAATGGGATAACGTTACAAAGGAAAAATATTTTGAAAGAAAAAGCACATTTGAAAAATATATAAGATTTGATTACACTCCGCTTTCCAAATTCAACAAAGAAAATAATTAAGTTTTGTAACAAAATTAAAATATTTTTCGGAATTTGTTTAAGTTAATCTGCATATTTACCGAGAAAAGACGGAGGCGAATATTTAGCAAGAGATATGAGGATTACCGATGACCCCTGGAGAAATTTTGACCCCGCCAATCCGAACAGCAGAGCGGAACAGCCACAGACTCAGAAATCAAACTATCAAGCCCAAAATAATAACTCCTCCAACGGCAGAGTTCAGACAGGTGAAAAACTGCCGGAATCAGGAATATACGCAGATACAACATGCAAATTCAGAATTGGCGATACAACGGTTGATTTAGGCAGTCCTGAATACAGACAAATATTGTTGCAGCTGAAAGACGGACAATCAGTAATCATCGGAAGAGATTCAAATCAATTATAAGGAGAGGCAACAAAATTATCGTTCGGGATTTGAGTTCCACGAATGGTACTTACTATGCAGGCGACAGTGATTATATGCGTTAATGAAATTTTATTCCGGTAAAGTTTCTTCGGAATATATTTTTCCGTCTTTATCCATGACGGAAATAGTTCCGTCGGCATCCATGCTCGTACCGATATATGTAATCAGGCTTGACTCGTTTAAGACGTTATCATAACTTTTTTTATTGTTTTCATCAAAAATTATAACTGCTTCAAAACCGCTGTCCCCGTTTGAATTATACATAAATTCGGTTTCTTTTTCTCTTTTTATCATTTTGATACAGGGCGTATAGTCAGGTTTTTTTCGGATAATTCCTGTTCATTTTTCCATGCCGAATACCAGAAATCATAATTAGGATTTAATTCTCCGCTCTCATCATCTTTTAAATCATAACCCGTAAGAATTTCGTTTTTACCGCTGTTTAAAATTATACGTCTTGCATCCGTAATGCTTATTTTTTTTATTTCTTCCATTTTTACCTCGTTTTTTTAAGCATACAATAATTAATGAAATATGTGAAGATATAGTTACTATGATTATTTGTAGTTAATAAAATGATTGCTTTGGCTAAAGCCTAGTAATGACTGTATTTCAGCTAACCCGCATCAGTTATTACGAGGAACGTTAGTGACGAAGTAATCCATAAAAAACCACTAAATCAAAAAGACCTGAGTTTTACTCAGGTCTTTTATTTATTTTGTTACCATTCTATAATTACCGCTCCGCCGCCTGCATATCCGTTTAGAGGTGCGGGAGGAAGGATG
>CADBOZ010000114.1 GCA_902796515.1 uncultured bacterium
TTATGGCGGAGTCGAACCTTCCGGTTCTCACCTCTCGAAAAACTTACCCGTCAGGGTAACTTTTTCTCGGCAGAGTGGCCATCGGCAATTTATAACAAGACTGCGTATGCGGTCTTTTTTTTTTTTTTTTTCGAACCTTCCGGTTCTCACCTCTTTAAAAAAATAAATTTGCTTCAAAGCCTAGCAGCTTTTCGCTAATGACTCAAAATGCCAACACTTACAGCTTTCCTGTCATTACGAGGAGTGAAACGACGAAGTAATCAATTTTCATGAGTGTATAGAAAATCGATATTATTTTGATAACCCCGCGCTTCCGTAATTATAAGAAACAAAAAAACTTTTATTCCACTTTTGTTACAGAGTATAAATCTATATCCAAATCTCCGTCAGCCGTGACATTTGTCAATCTGGTTGCTCCGAGAGGGTCAAAAGACATCAATTTTCTGTCGTTTTCTTTGCTGAATCTGAAATATATTCCGCTTGATACTATTATTTTGTTCAAGTAGCCAAGTTCGTTAATTCTGTTTAAAATTTTAAAGATTTCATCTTTATCCGAACCGTCATTACCCGCCCAGTATGAAAAAAGCATCCCGACTTTAATTGATTGACTCATTCCCGCCTGAATAAATGTTCTCATAAGAGTCAATATATCTTTTGTAATTAATCTGAAATTCGAAAACTCCTTACATGAAAAGAACACTCTTTCATCGGCATAAAATTCAATATCTTTATATGTTCCTTGCAGCTTTTGAACCATAATTTTTGAAAAGCCTTTTCTTAAGCTATGTAAAGCTGCGGGGTCTTTTCCGTAAACATCGTAGTATTTGAGTTGAAATTCAAACAACCCGAAAAAAGTCTTTCTCTCAAGGGGAGGGGCGTATGCTGCGGGCTCTTCTTTGACTTCTTGTGCTTGCTTGCTCCTCTGTGCTTCTCTTTTTCTTTTTAGAAGTTCCTGCTGTGCCATTCTTTTTTTAATTTCATTTGTTCTTTGAATTTTGTCAACTCTTTCCAGATTTTTAATTATGACATTTGAAAAGTAAAAAAACAGTGCAAACAAGCAAGCGCAGTATACATAGCTCATGGATACAAGTCTGTCGCCCAGAATGGTTTCAATATGCATAAATTTATCAAATATTTTCGGTAAAAAGCCGATAAATAAATTAACAAAGCTGAATAATTTCGGATTTACCGCCTGTAATACCCATGAAACAAGATATATCAGAGCCAGTATCGGTGAAATTAGCTTGGTTATAATAATAAAGGTTATTAAATTTTTAGCTTTTATTTGCATAAAACTATGTTATCGATTAGTCTTGTATGTGTTTCGGGTGTTCTTGCCGCAATTAAAACCAGAGTGTCATTGTCAGCTTCTTCTTGTTTGAACTCGAAACTGTTTCTATCCACAAATTCAATATATTCAACATCCAATTCGGACATAATTTCAAGACATGTATCGGTTAGATTTTTTATGTCGTTAATTCCGGAGTTGAATAATTTTTTTGTATTTAAAAGAGCTTTAGATATACTTAAAGCGATTTTTCTTTCTTTTTCCGTCAGATATTTATTTCTGCTTGATAATGCCAGTCCGTCATCTTCTCTTACAATGGGACACGGGATAATATCAATATCAAAATTAAGGTCTTTTACCATTTTTTCGATAATAAAAAGCTGCTGAGCATCTTTTTGTCCGAAATATGCCTTTTTTGCTTTTGTAAGATTGAAAAGTTTTGCAACAACGCTGCATACTCCGTCAAAATGTCCCGGACGGGACTTTCCGCACAGTTTATTAACGGCGTCATACGGCGGGCAAATTAATGTTAAATTATCTTTATTATCCGAATACATTTCGCTTACTTTTGGTGCAAAAACAATTTTTACACCCGCATCCTGACAAAGTTTTGCATCTTCAGCAAGCTGCCTCGGGTATTTATCAAGGTCTTCGCCTGCTCCGAATTGTATAGGATTGACAAAAACGGATACCACAACATTATCGTTTTCTTCAACCGCTTTTTCAATCAAAGATTTATGACCGTTATGAAGCGCACCCATAGTCGGAACAAGACCGATTGTTCCGTTGAGTTTTGATATTTCTTCTTTTAGTTCTTTAATGTTATCTATAATTTTCAAGTTTTTCTATCTCCTCATTGTTGAGCGTAAATGACTCTTTTACGCTCGGAAATGTTCCGGCTTCAACATCGGAACAAAAAGCCTTCGCAACATTAAATATTATATCTTTTAAACTTGAATATTGTCTTGCAAATTTCGGTTTGTATCTGTCGAATTTTCCTAAAACATCGTCCGATACAAGAACCTGCCCGTCACAGAATTTTCCGCCACCGATACCTATTGTCGGAATTCTTAATCTTTGTGATATAAATTGACTCGATTGCAGGGGAAGCATTTCAAGTACTATTGCAAAACAGCCTGCATTTTGTAATCTCAGGGCATTTTTTAATAAATCTATTGTTCTGTCCGCATCTTTGCCTTGAATTTTATGCCCGCCTATTGAATTAATACTCATCGGAGTAAAGCCGAGATGCCCCATAACGGGAACACCGTTTTGCACAAGATGTTTGATATTATCTATAACAAAATCGGAGCAGCCTTCCATTTTTATTGCATTGGCTCCTGCTTTTATAAATTCGCAGGCATTTTTCATGGTTTGAATTTTATCAAGCTGGAAGCTCATAAAAGGCATATCGGCAACAAGAAGAGCTTTCTCGACAGCCCGTGATACGGCTCTTGTAAATACCAGCATCTCATCCATACCGATGTCCGTTGTATTGTCGTATCCGAGTGCAACCTGAGCAAGAGAATCTCCGACAAGCACTATATCAACTCCGGCTTGATCGATGTATTTTGCCGTTGAGTAATCATAGGCAGTCAATACCGTTATCTTTTTGCCCTCTTTTTTATAGTTTTGTATTTTTTGTATACTGTTTCTCATTACTTATGATTGCTTTTTATCGACCTTTTATACCAAAAATATACTGCTTTTGCGACTTTTGAACAATTGTGTCTTATGTAACCATCTCTGTTGTCTTCAAGCAGATTTCTTTGAACAAGCTCAACTCCGAGTTTTCTGATTTCTGTTATATCGATTTCAACAGGCAATGAGCCCGCTTGTTCATATTTTTCCGCCATATTTGAAGGTATTGCGTTGTTTACAAGCACCGCATCAAAGAAGTTTTTATTACTGTCGTCAATATCCGATAATCTTGCATGGTCGAATATTGTTTTGATATGGTCTGAAACGGAATAATTATCCGTTTCGCCAACCTGAGTCATTGCGTTACATACATATATCTTTTTAGCTTTACTGTTCCAAACCGCTCTTGTAATATCTTTAACAAGGAAGTTTGAAATTACCGATGTATAAAGACTTCCTGGGCCCATTATGATTAAATCGGCATTAAGAATGGCATCAACAACGTCAGGAGTAGGTTTGCAATCAGCGGGTTCCGAATATAAACGCATGATTTTCTTTCCCGCTTCAGGTATATTGCTTTCTCCTTTAACGATTGAATCGTCTTCCATCTTTGCATAAAGCTTCATATCATCGCATGTTGCGGGCAATACCCTTCCTCTGATTAGAAGAACTTTTGAGGATTCTTTAATTGCGGAAACCATATCTCCGCAAATAGCCGTCATTGCAGTAATAAATAAATTCCCGAAACTGTGTCCTTCAAGTCCTTCACCTGTTTTAAATCTGTATTGAAATAATTTTGTTACTATATCATCATCATTAGCTAAAGCGGCAATGCAATTTCTTATATCACCGGGCGGCAAAACTCCCATTTGTTCTCTTAATCTGCCTGATGAACCGCCGTCATCTCCGACGGTTACTACTGCCGTTATATTGTTTGTTATCTTTTTAATTCCGCGAAGCAGCATGGATAAACCTGTGCCTCCGCCTATTGCAACAATTTTAGGCCCGTGGTCAAGCTTCATTTTTCTGTATAAAACTTCACCCATAGACTGTTTTTTTCTTTTTATGTCGCTGTCGTTTGTTTCCATCATGGAAATATTTGTTTGTTTCCATGAAAAAATAAGCAAAACACCGCTTACAAGTATCATTAACCAGCCGACAAGCTCCGGCGGAACAACATGAAACCATATTTTTGCTGTGCTAACTATATAATTTAGAGGCTCAAGCTTGAATACAAACGTAATTCCTATTCCCGCAATTATTGATGCAATTATCATCAATAAAAACCAGCGCTTAACCCTAAGACCTGGTACCAGCCATATTGTATCTTTTGGTATTTTAACTTTTTTATTAAAAATTCTCATTTTATTTCCTTGTTTATATTTGACTTTGGACTCTGTTGTAGTTGATTGGTGACGGTTTTATAATATCGTAAGCCCTTTTTATGTCATCGGGTGACGAAAAATGTATCGTATCCGGCTTATGTTCCAGTTCTCTTATTTCCCTGATTGAACTGTTTTCCGTAAATTCGGCTTCAAGTGCTGTTTTTATACCCGTGCTTTCAATCAATTCTTTAAATTCATAATTTTGAATAATTAAATTCAGCCACGGGCAAATTTTAACAATTGCGGAAGCAACTATTTTTGCGCTTTCCGGATTGCTGTTTATTTCTTCTTTAAGCGCTCCGTGACATCTTACATTTTCAATTTCAAGGTCAAACGTTTTAGCGTAATTCATTATTGCGCCTACCTGATATATGACAACGGCTTCAAGCTCCTCGGGAGAAAGATTAATTTTTCTTTTCCCGAAACCCTGTATATCAGGGTATCCTATATGTGCCGCTATTGAAACATTATTCTCCTTTGCGTATAAAAGTGCTTCTCTTATTTTCATTGGATCTCCGGCGTGAAATCCCGCGGAAATATTTATCGAGCTTGCATATTTTGCTGTTTCATATTCTTTATCATTATTAAAAGCACCGTAACTCTGTGCTAAATCACAATTAAAATCAAACAATTTGTTCCCCGTTCTATCTGAATTTCAGATGTATTGATCTCCTCTTTTTTGTATCAAAAGACAAAAATACTATAATTTTCGTCTGATTATACATATAAATTATACAATAGAATGCCAAAAATAAGATATTGTTAAAAAAAATTTATATAAAAATCATCTTTTTAAATCAGATAAAAATCGATAAATAGTATTTTTGTAGGATAAGTTATGCACTGACACATGCAAGTATGTTATCAATCAATTGCTTTGCTGTTCTCGGACTTGTTGAACCTTTTAAAATAGCGGTTTTCTTAGCTTTTTCAATAAGACAATTTTCATCTATGTCTACATTATTGTCGTTTGCAAGTTCAAGCACGATTTTAAGATATTCTTCCATTGTCGGCTTTTGGAATAAAATATTTATTCCAAATCTTTCCGATAATGAATTCAGCTCGTTAATTGTATCGTTAAGGTGGATTTCATCTCCTTCTCTTGACTTAAAGCTTTCTTTTATAAGATGTCTTCTGTTTGAAGTTGCGTAAATGACTGCGTTTTCGGGACATTGTATTAAAGAACCCTCTAAAATTGCTTTCATCGTTGAAAATGTTTCGTCACTGTCATCAAAAGAAATATCATCCGCAAAGATTATAAATTTATAAGGTAAGTTTTTCAGTTTTTCGAATAATTTATCAAGATTTATTAAATTATTTTTAAAAACTTGCACCATCTTTAATCCTTCAAATTCATTCAGCAATGCTCTGATTGTTGAGGATTTTCCGCATCCGGCATCTCCGTATAACAGAATATTATTTACTTTCTTACCTTTAAGGAAGGATGATGTGTTTTCATATAGTGTTTTTTTCTGCTCTTTATAGCCTTTTAAGTTTGAAAACATAATATTTTCACTAAATTCTACGGGCTTAACTTCCAAATCGTTATCAAAAATAAATGCTTCGCTTTTTGAAAAAATATTATCGTTTAATATGTCAGCTTCAACGGATTGTACACTAAAATCAGTGTTTGAATTTTCAAACTCCGGTATAAATTCAAAAATTTCTTCGGCACTGCGGTATTTTTCGTAAAATATGGATTGTATATCACCGAATGTTACTTTGGAAATAAAAAGCAGTATATTAAATTCTTTTTTAAAAATATCATCGGGATTATTTGTAATTTGATGATTTTTATATAAAAGTTTTTTTAAATATTTTGAAAAATCATGTTCTTCTGACTCCTCAAGTGCCGAAACAAAATCGGCATATGATGCAAAAACATCATCCTCTTTTGAATTTTCAGCCAGAAGTTTAAAAAATTCAAGAAAATTCTTTAAGACTGTATCATCTTTAATATTTTTTGTCACAATAAGTGAGCCCATTAAGTTAAGTTTTTTAATCCTATCCATAATTATAATTCCATAAATACCGCAAGTGCGTACGGGTTTAATACATATTCCTTTTCTACGTAATTTTTTGTTTCAAAGTTATTTATATAGAATAATGAAGTATCCATACATATATGCCAGTTTTTGCCTTCTTTTTTATCCGGCAAAAGTATCTTCAAACTTGTATTCAAACTGTTTGATGCAATGTATAATCTTTTTTCTTCGATATTTTCTTTATCCGAATTAATTAAACAACCGAAAAATGCCTCATTACCGTTATCCCAGTATCCCAGATTGTTTATATCGGCGATTTGACCGTTATCATAATGGTATGTAGTGCATCCTGAAAAGTTTTTATGGGTAAATATCTTGTTTTCGTTTCTGAATTTAATTAAAGACCTTATAAATTCCATTGTTCTGTTTTCAAATGAGTCTTTTTTAATTGCCCTGTCCCAATTCAGGTAGTTAATGCCGTCATCTTTGTTGTAACTGTTGTTGTTGCCGTTTTTTGTATGCATTATTATATCTCCTATTTGAATCATCGGGACTCCTGATGATAAAAATAAGAAGATAAGCTGCTTTCTTATGGCATTTTCTTTTCTGTAGCGGTCGTTATCGTAATTTCCGCATATTTCCCAATCTGAACCGCCTTGGGTTGAGGGATTTTTTGAGTTAAAAGTGTTTAAGTCAAAAAGAGTAAAACCGTCATGAGAAGCTATATAATTAACTGCTTTATAGTTGCCTTTGAATGCCGACGGCGTTCCTTCAATTAAATCTTTTACCTGCATCGGGGTAATCTGGTTCGGGTAAAGCGTCATTTTTCTTATTGTATCTCTTGATACGTCATTCCATTCAGCCCAGTATGACGGGAATTTACCCAGCTGGTAACAATTTTTTCCTCCGCATGTCCATGGTTCCGCAATGAGAACTATTCCGTCTTTTGCGGAGTTAAAATCATCAACTACGCTCACACCTTTCTTTTTAAGCTCGTCTTTCAATTTTCCCGCAAGCGAATCTATTGCAGAATATGTTTCTTCGCAATCGCATCCGCATTCAAGTAAAGCTGCCGCCAAATCAAATCTGAATGCGTCAACCCCCTGATTTGCCCAGTATACGATTGAATCAACAACAAGGTTGTAAGCTCCTTCGTTAGTGAGATTAAAATCGTTTCCGCATCCCGAATTGGAGCGATAATATCCGTTTGAATATGTTTTATAATATGAAGAATTGTCTATGAGGGCATATGAAAGCAAATTTGCATCATCAAGGTTATGACCTACCAGTCCGCCTTCTCCCGTATGATTATAAACCATATCCATACAGACTTTTATGTCGTTTTTATGAAATTCGTTAATCATTTCGCGAAATTCATTTAACAGATTTCCGTATGTTTTGTCAAACGCATATTTTCTTGCAAGGCTGAAATAAGCTAACGGCATATAACCCCAGTGATTTGTTCCGTTTTGTTTTGAGTCAAACTCATTTATCGGCAAAAATTCAACCATGGTTATACCGAGATTTTTTATTGATTTTGCAAATATACCCGCACCTTTATATGTGCCTTTCTCGGGCATAGATATATTTTGTGTTAAATCTTTTACATGTACCTCACCTATTATTTCGCTGCTGAAAGGTCTTGGGCTAACTTTTGCGATTTGCACATCTTTTTTTGGCGAATAGATGGATTTTATTGACCATTTTGCGTTATCAATAAGATGAAAATTACTACCCGAGCGAAACATGTTTAATCCGGGGTTTACGTCAGATGCGAGGTGAGATAATTCTTGCGTATAAGGGTCAAAGGCTATTTTATTCGGATTGAAGCGATTGTTTTTTTCGTCAAATTTGGATAAAAATCCGTTATCAAAGCCCGGTTCCCAATTTTCGTCGTATTCCCAATTTTCTCCAAAAACTCTGTATCCGTAAAATACAGGTTTTTTATGACAGTTTAAAACATAATCTTTAACCGATGTGTGCCAGATGTCGTTTTCCTTTTTTTCCATGTTTAAAACCATAATCGGGCTTTCGCCTTCAGGCTTATCAAATATGCAAAGAAGGATTTTGGTTGCATTTTTTGAATATAATCTGAAATCTATACTTTTTGTTTCTTCATTATAGTTTGCACCGAGCGGTGTTTTGTCTGTTGTTGTTATATATTCCATTCTGTTACCTTTTTATCGGATTAATAACTATGCCGGAAAGCAATTTCGGATAAAAATATGTTGATTTTTGAGGCATCCTGTAGCCTTCTTTTGATATATTTAAAATATCGCGCATTTTGGGATATGCCATTACAAATACCGCTGATGCACCGTTATTTATTGAATTAAAAGCAACGGATTCCCGTTTTTCATATTTTATTCCTTTTTGAGCCATTAATTCTTCATCCTTGAATTTCAGCTCTTTTTTAAGAATGAGTTCATGAAGCGCTGTTAAATCAAGATTTTTAAGTACATCAGGAGCATTGATTTCTTTTTTTGCTTCGTTATTTAGTTTTAAAATGTAGAAATTACTGTCCCCTTTTAAAATCAAACCCGTTGTAATTTGCTTTTTATTTTCTTCTTCGATTTTATTCAAGAACTTATCTTTACTGTCGCAAGTTTCAATTGTGTAGTATTTTTTTACCGCATTTAAGATTTCATTTTTGTCCGTATTTTTTTCTATAATTCTGTGTGTCGGATAAATAATTAAATTTTCATCGGCGGAATTTGTAAAATAGCTCATAACATATTTTGCATATTCGTTTTCGGGATGTTCTTTCGAATATCTTAATGAAGTTTCATAGCGATGATGTCCGTCTGCAATCAAAAGAGTTTTATCTTCAAGAGTTTTTTGAATAATTTTAATATCGTTTTCATCATCAATTAAATAAACAATGTTTTCAATGTTATAATCATCAATTATATCCATATATGGTTTGGAAGATGTATATTTCGGAAGAATTTTATTTTCTATTATCTGCTCTTCATCGTTATAAACCATAAAAATTTGAGAGAAAAACGCCCCCGTTGAAGTTATAAGTTTAAATCTGTCTTCCTTGGGGCCTCCCATTGTAAATTCATGCGGAAGGATTTTTTTTGTTGAAAATTCTTCTATTTTGTTTCTTGCAATAAAGCCTTTTCTTTCAATTAATTTCCCTTTTTCGTTAAGATATTTTTGTATTATATAGAAAACGGAAGGTTTTTCTGTAGGAATTAATATTTTATCTTCTTGCCACTTTGTATATGTTTCCTTTGCTTCTTCGTACTTATTTTCACCTTTTGCAAGAATTAAACGGACAATATTAAAATCGCTTCTTTTATATAATTCATCCTGATATTTTTCATCGATGACATCGTACGGCGGAGCCGTAACATCGTCCATATTTACTTTTTCCTGATTATAAACAACTGCATCTATAGGTAAAATTTCCATTAAAATCCTCTTCCTTGTCAAATACATTTATTTTATTTTATTTGATTTTAAATTTTCTTACCATAATTTAATTAAGTTATGTAAAAGTTTATTAAATTTATTACGCTCAATTAAGCAATAAATTAAATATTTTTTTAAAAAAACCGTAGATTAAATCAATAAGAAAGTAATAAAATGTTTAGCGTTAACAATCAGGAAAATCCCAAACCTGCGGTTATAAATAAAACGGAGGCAGCTTTGGAACAAAACACTGTTGCAAACAGCGACAGTGACGAATTGTTGTTCGATTATAACGAAAAAGAAGAAAATCCTGATTTTTTATCGGCTTTAGCGCAGGTGGAAGATATTATATCCGTTATACAGGAATTGGACGAAAGTAATGAACCTGATGATTTTGACGATGTTTATTCCGGCGATGATTTTATAATTCCGAATTCCGATATTGATGAAGAGCCTTTAAATACAGGGGAAATTTCCGAAATTGTCAATTTGACCCTGTCTAAAATTGAAAGCCTTAACGAAAAATATAATCTGAATTTAGATACAGAACATCCTGAAAATATAACACAAGAACAGCTTGATACCCTGGAAAAGCTAAAGTTTGTCGACTCCCTGCCGGAAACTTTCCCGAAGGCGGACGAATACTTTACAACTTTGGGTTGGATAGATATGGCTTATGATACCATAAAAAGCGTGTTTCCCGGTTTAACAAAAGAAAATATTGTTGAATATGCCGAAAAAGAAAAAGAAAAGAAAGATATTCTTGCAAATTGTGTAATAAATGGAGGCAAACTTGAAATCGGAGATAAAAATTCCGAAACAACCGTTTCAAAAGACGGACTTACGGGTTTTATCAAAGATACAATGTCATGTTTAACCACTTTTGATGCGGTTAGAGATTATGCCGCTCAAAATTTGGGAATTGATAAACAATCAACAATAGGACTTCTGGAAGATTATATTCTAAACTCGCTTTCAAGGGATATTGCTCTTAATTCCGGAAATTATTCACCCGAAACAATAGAAGCTACCAAAATTGTAAAAAATGAAAAAGGGGAATATATAATTTCATCTCCGTCCGTATTTGATGATGTTACGGTAAGTGATTATCTGTCAGGTACATGTGATGCCAAAAGTTTGTTTACATCGGCAGAACACCTTAAAAATATATCGGATATTTTAATTGATAACTCTGATTTAAAAGAAGGTAAAGAGCTTACTTTTGATGAACTGTACAGTGCTTTTACCGGAGTTAAATACGATGAAGAAGCTGTTTCAAATCTTAATAAAATAACTCCCGTATACGAAAAAGCGGTTGAAATCACTAAAAATGCGTTTGAAGTACAAAATGCACTGAAAAACGCAACGCCTTATGAAGCGTATGAATATTTCCAAAAAATTGCGGACAATAACGCTGACGTAACCGCTTCGCAGTTATTTAATCAATATTATTCGGACTTGATGGCGTTTGCAAATACTCTTGAAGACAATCCTCTTGAAAATTGCGGAGATGCTCAAGGAGGTTTGAAGTTAAAATCTCTTACTATTGATGACAACGGACTTATAACGGAAACATTTGATATTATTGATGCGGATAAATTTGAAGCAAATCAGGAATTTTGGGAAGATTTCTATACTTATGACAGCAAAACAGGTTCGGTTACAAGAACATATAATACGGATTTTGATAAAGTTGACGATAATGAGGGATATGAAGCACCTATTGATACAAAAACTTTTTTAGCACTAAATAATCTGATATCCGATAATAATCTGTATTTAAAATCCGAAAAAAATTCTTATAATGCTAAGTTTGATGATTTATTTGAAGACGATGCGCAAAAACCCGATATGTTTGCTTATGTAATGAGCGTATATCCTCAAATGCGGGCGGATACTCTTGGAGTAAATACTTTCGATGTGAAAATATCCGAATATATTGATGATATGGATACATATACATCAAAATTTGCGGATGTAATATCCAAAGCAGGTTTTGTAATGTCGTGGATTCCGGGTATGCAAGCGGTTGGTATTCTGTCTTTAGTCGGCTCCTACAGTGATAATTTTATGGATGCCGTTAATATTCTTTCAAGCGACGATAAAGATAAAGAAGCAAAAATGTCAAAGTTGTTGCTTTCAACAGGGCAAGATTTAATAAATACCGCAGCAGGTTTCGGAATAAATAAAATTGCAAGTATTGCAGGCAGCAAACTTATGTCTAAATATCTGCTGAATAATCCGACGCCTGTTTATCAAACCGCAAAAGCAATTAGAACTGCCGGTGAATACGGTGTGGATGTTCTTGCAAGCATGGGCTGGGATATAGCTAGTTATATTGTACAAACGGGCGAAATTCCCGATGCGGATATTACCTGTAAAATGTTTGCCCAGAATTTAATATTTAACTCGGGTGATTTGCGCGGAGGTATGGCGCTATTCAGAGCGATGCAGACAAGCGACCCCGAAGTTAGTATCGGTATCGGAAAAACGGTTTCATACAATGACGACGGAAGTATTATATATAAACAATACGATAAAGATAATAATATTGTATACGTCAGAAGCTTAACGGGCTCATCCGTCACTGAATTGAATATAGGCGAACTTGCGGATAAAAGAATAAAAAATTACAGGCAAGAAATAGCGGATTTGGAAAATGCAGGAAAACAACTTCCGGCGCATATTTTATCCGACAGTGAAATATTAGCCGCAACGAGAATGGCAGCGGAATTTTATTGTACGTATAAGCATTATTCGGCTCAATCCGTAACTCAGATTGAAGAAGCGTTTAAAAATAATTCAGCAATAGAAGTCCTGACCACAAGACCCAAGGGTGAAAATTCGATATATACAAAATTAACAAATAAAGCACAAACCGGTGAATTAAATTTGGGAGATTTAGAGAAGTGCAAATCGGCAATAGCCGATGCATACGGTTCAAGAATTCAGGTAAAAAGTTTATCGCCCGAAGATGTTGAAAAAACCGTGAGTGATTTTCTGAAAGAAAATGACATTGATTGCACATACAAAGATTTTAACGATTATATTCACGGAAGAGCGGATGAAAGAATCGTATCGCAATTGAAAGACCGTATGGATATAATTATAGAATCTCTGAAAGAAAGGCAGACAAACGCTGTTGTAGACGGTCTTGTTGACGGAATTATAAGCGGGAAGATATCCATAACAGAATTAAATAATTACGGCAGCAACAAATCAACATATTTTACCCCGAAACAAATAGAAAAAATTGCAGATGCATACAATAAAAAAACCGGAGGAATACTGAAAATAGTATCAAGAAAAGAAGACGGTTACTCTTCGCCGTGGTATGTAAAGAAAACAGATGAAGGGGTTTATGATATGTGTACATCCGATACTTATGAAATTTCCGCCAAAAACTCCGAAAAACCGAGCGGATATACATCAAGCCAAATGAATGTTACATTTAATTTTAATAACGGCGAAAAAGGACTCGGAGAGCTTCAAATACGAGGCGTTGACGTTAACAGGTTCGGAGATGTTGAACATATTCCGTATGATATCTCTAAAGGTAAAATCAAAATTGATAATGTAAAATATTCAACTATTTATAATGCAATCAAAAATATGTCGGCAGAAAGTATGGCAGAATACAACAAATATACGGCAAGAGTGTTTAATGCCCTAAGACTGAGGGAGCTTGGACTGGATACGACTATTCCTAAGCTTGAAGGTAATTTTGTTGATAAAAACGGCAAAGTACTTGATATTTCATGCTTAAGTTATGAAAGTTTGCTGAAAAATTTTACACATAAATAAAAAAACGGTAGAATATAACAAGGAACACTATGGATAAAATAAATAACAACTTAAAAAACGTAAACATTAATTCAAATAATACCGCAGGAAAAGTCAAAAGCGAAAATGAAGAAATGCTTGATTTTGCGGTTAAGATGTGCAGTGAAAAACTTCTGGAATCATCCGAAAGACGCGTTCCGGAGTATAATAAATTTGCTCCTCACTCAATAGCTTTTTATATTCCGGGAACTTCAAACATTGCGGAAATAACAGTTAAACAAGATGAAGAAAACTATAAAACGCAAAGAAGAGTTCTTGTGGGTGTGCACCATAAAAACAGTGATGTTTTGATTTCTAACTATCTGTTTAAGGGTACAAAAAAAGAAGTTCTGGAATATATTAAAACGCTATCGGGCGAAAGATTAAACGAGCTTACGGAAGTCATAAAGGAATTATCCGAAGAATCCGATAAATACCACTCTTCTTTATAAATTAAAACGTGATATTAAATATATCTTTGTAAATATTTTTAACATTAGCGCAATTTTCCCCGAAAAAAATACTTTATATAAATGGTTAGTGTTATAAGGTTAGTTATTTATGGGTGAAAACGCTTTAACAATCCATGGTAATTCATTCCGTGAAAACAAACAGATAAAATTCCTTAAAGAAAAACTTGAAAATGTAAAAAATCAGCAAGGCTTTATCGGAAATTTATGGAACGGTTTTAAAGAACTTACAACTCTGGGTGTAAGCGTATCTGATTGTGAAAGTATGCTTCAAAAATATAATTCGGGAAAGATTTCTTTTGAAGAAGCTGTTGAATATATTAATAATTTTGAAAAGAAGCAGGAAAATGTTACCGATCTTGCCGTTAATATCGGAACGGGCGCAGCTGCAATCGCCGCAACGGCAGGAATGGCTTCGGCTCCTCTGCTGGCAATCGGTGCCGGAGTCGGTGCGATTGTAAAAACGGGAATAAAGTTTTTGGATAAATCGACAAATAATATTAAAAATGATGAATATAATCTTAAATCCATCGTAAAAGATGGTATATCCGGTGCGATAACAGGTACAACAAGCGCTATTCCTTCAAGCTTCTTTAAAGGAAAAAATGCTGCAGTATCGAACAGTCTTTTCAAAAACGGTTTTAAATGCGGACTTGCATGCGGAAGCGCTGCAGGATTTGCAAGTTATATGACAGATGTTGCTTTTGATGATAAAGAATTTGACTTGAAAGAATGCGCAAAAACAACACTGCTCTCAGGGGCAATATCAGCACCTATAGGCGGAATTGTAACAGCGGGTACGCCGAGCCTTGCAGGAGGTTTAACGGAATTGCAGCGCGATATGGCATCAAGTACGGCAAAAAAGGTTATGTCTTTTGAAGTAAAAAACATGTAAAATGCGTAAAAGTTAACAAATCACAGTGGACAATTAACGCATTATAGCCGGGGGAACGGTTATAAACAGGTTGTAAGCTAATTTTTGCTCAACCTGTTTTTGTAATATTCAAATTGACCTTAAAATCAAGACATATTAAAATAACATCAGTAGGCTGTATATATTCCGGCTTAGTTTTGTTACAGATAAAAATTAAGCCGTATAAAAGGTTTGATATGTCCGCAAATGATTTAACAGAAGAAAAAAATACCGTAATTGAGCGAAAAAAGTTTGTTTTAAAGAAAAGAACTTCAATAAAACAAGATTATAAGGTTGATTATGCAAATGAATTAAACCAGAAACAACTTGAAGCGGCGGTATTTCGTGACGGAGCCGTGCTTGTTATTGCGGGTGCGGGTACCGGTAAAACAAAGACATTAACATACAGGACAGCACGTCTTATTGAAGACGGAGTTAATCCGGAAAACATTCTTCTTTTGACGTTTACCAGAAAAGCAAGTGCGCAAATGTTAAACAGAGCAGCACTTGTTCTTGATGAAAGGTGCGAAAAAGTTGCGGGCGGTACATTTCATAGTTTCGCAAATTTAATTTTAAGAAAGTACTCCAAACTTTTAGGACTAAAAAATAACTTTACAATAATGGATATGTCGGATAGTGAAGATGTTATAAACCTTATAACAAATACACTTTTTCCCAAAAAAGAAAAAAGATTTCCGAAAAAATCAACAATACTCGAAATATATTCAAAAAGTGTTAATAAAGAAAAGCCGGTTAAAGAAATAATTGAGAAAGAATATTATAATTTTTCGGATGTTGAGGATAAAATAATTCAAATCCAGCAAAATTACGTTAAGTATAAGCGGGAAAAATCTCTTTTGGATTACGATGATTTGCTTTTGTATTTAAAATTCCTTTTGAGTGAAAACGAAGCAATCAGAAAAAAACTTTCAAACCAGTATAAATATATCATGATTGACGAATATCAGGATACAAATACTCTTCAGGCGGACATTATTAAATTATTGGCATCGGAGCATAATAATGTAATGGCTGTCGGCGATGATTCTCAAAGCATATATTCTTTCAGAGGCGCAAACTACAGAAATATTCTTGATTTTCCGAATATATTTCCCGATGTTAAAATAATTAAACTCGAACGGAATTATCGTTCGAACCAAAATATTTTAAACCTTGCAAATACGGTTATTGCACAGGCAAAGGAAGGGTATAAGAAGGAATTATATTCAAATATAAATGATAACACGATGCCTGCAGTTGCAAGAGCAAAGAATTCCGTAATGGAAGCGGAATTTGTATGTGAAAAAATTCTTGAATTATTGGATGAAGATATACCCTTGAGCGACATGGCGGTTTTAATAAGAAATGCAAGAATGAGCTATAATCTTGAAATTGAGCTTGCAAAGAGAAATATTCCTTTCCAGAAATTCGGAGGCCCGAAATTTATGGACTCGGCTCATATTAAGGATATAATTGCTCATCTTAGAGTTATTTTAAATCCCGACGATACCATAAGTTTAAACAGAATTCTTCTTTTATTAAAAGGTGTGGGTGCAAAAACAACTTCGCTTATAATACCGGCAATACAAAGTAAAAATTATGATTTAACCCTTCTTCCTTCCAAATTTTCATCCCAGCTTGAACCCTTGTTTAAGATTATTCAAAGCTCGCAAAATGAAGATAACCTTGTTAAACTGGTTGAAAACCTGATTTTATACTACAAGCCGATATTGAAAGAACGGTATGACGATTGGCAAAAAAGAGAAAAAGACCTTGAACACTTTTTGTATCTTTCAAAACAATATAAAAAGCTTGAAAACTTCCTGTCCGATTTGGCTCTTGAACCGCCGGAAGCAAGTGTTGAAGGGATGTATAAAAATAACATAAAAGACGATTGTCTGACTATTTCAACAATACACAGCGCAAAGGGTTTGGAATGGAACAGTGTATTTATAATAGGTGCTGTTGACGGACGTTTTCCGAGTGCGTACTCTTTTAATTCTTTTGAAGAAACAGAGGAAGAGTTAAGACTTATGTACGTTGCAATAACAAGGGCTAAATCAAACCTTTATATAAGTTATCCCGTTGATATGTATGATTATTCAAGCCAAATGATACTGACAAAGCCTTCAAGATTTCTTGAAAACGCTGACGGGCAGTTTGAAGTATGGGATATTGAAGAAGAATAATTAATAAATTAAAAATGTTAATTATTTAAAAGCCTTGATTTGTAAGGATTAGAACGGTTTGGCGATATATTTTTGTATTAACTTTTGTAAAATATGTTAATTAATCTGCAATTATATAACTTCTAAATACTTTATTTATATATAAGTTTAATAAAAGATTGAGAGACAAGTATATGACAGAAGTTGAACTAAATGCATTGTTTAACATCTCTCCCGAGAAAGTTAAAAATGTATATGCAACAAACACTCTTAAAAGTCGTAATGAAATAAGAAGGATTATCAAAGTTTTTTCAATTGCAAAAGACCAGAGAAAAACTTCAAAAAGCATATCCGCACGCGGACTTGCGGCGTTTGGCGCTATTTTAATGAGCAATAATTAACTTCTTTTTTTAAGGATTATAATAAACTTATCAATAAGCTCGGATAACATCATTGAAAGCTTTCTGTAGTCAAGAATGGTGAAGTCGATTGTGTCCGTTTCAAAGAGCCTTTTTTGATCATTTTCCGTAATCGTAAGTCGAACGGTTGTGTGTTCGATTCCGTCATACTCAAGAAGCATTGTGGCGCTGATTACTCCGGATGATACACTAAAGAGTGATTTGTTGCCGACATACGAATTAATTGCAAAGTCTTCACTTTTAATTTTCAGAATGCTTTCATATTTTCTGAATACGGGCTCAACGACAACTTTCAGTTTTCTGCTGTATGCTTGATTAAAGAGTTTAACACTGTTTTTATCAAATGCAGTGCTTTGTGAATATTCTGCGGAATCAGTGCTTTGGGTTGAATTTGAAATAATACCGCCGGAGCTTTGAGAGTGTACATTTTGTTCTATATAACCGCTGTTTTTATTGTTGTTTGAATAAAAATCAGAAGCTACAATAAGAGAATTCGTATTTTCTGAAGCTTTTTCAAGTGCGGCTTCAAGTGCTTCGGTTATATCTTCAAATTTTTGTTCCTGAATTTCGACAACCCCCGCATTCGCACCGGAGTCAATTCCGAGGTTCTGGTTTATTCTTTCAAAAACGCTGTATGCACCGTTTAATTTTGTTTTTTGAAGATAAATATAATACTTATCTAAATCCTTAATGACAATTGAGTCATTAAGACGTGTGGATTTTTTAAGTACCGAAATGAAGTCCTGAGGATTTTTATAATCGGGATATTTTTTATCCGGTGAAATTAAAAGCAGACATGCTTTTTGTGAATATTTTTTTGTTTGAGCAATTTCATTTTTCAGAAATTCATCGCAATATTTTTGAGAATAAACTCCCGATTCCGCCTGTACGATACCGAGAGTGGTAAGAAAATTTGTTCTTGATTCAATAGACATTGCTGTTTCATTCTTTTGTAAACACCAGATAACTCTTATTAAAAGTTCGTAATCAATAATCGGCATAAATAAAATATCGCTGATGCCGTTATCAAAAGCTTCTATAACCGTTTCTCTCGAACAGTTTTCGTTTACAAAAAGTATGGGAATGTTATTGTAATTTTTTTGTTTTTTTATTTTTTTAATTAAATTAAGTGCTGAAATATTATTGTTAACACAATGCAGGATTATTACATTCGGATTTACGGCATCAAATACCGTCTGCACTTCATCGATAGAACAAGAGCTTACCTTATCAAGATTTCTTAAAAGTACTAATTTTTGGGAAACCTGACTGATAAATTCCTGTTTATCGCTTATAATAATGACTGTATTAACATCTGCCATCTATAAAAAAGACTCCAAAATTCCTTTATTCTATAAACTACAATACTACAAAAATTATTATAATGTAAAAATTTTACAAATGACAATACAAACTAATTCTGCTAGAATTAATTTATGAAAGATTTTTTTAAAAACAACAAAGTTATTCTTTTAATAGCATTGACGATAGGATTATTACTGAGATTATATAACTTAAATAAACCGGAGGGTTTGTGGAATGATGAATATATAACTTATTCCATTTCAATGTTAAAATTCCCTTTTGATTTTTTTGAAGGTATAAGAACAAATTGTCATGCCCCTCTTCATTATTTTTATCTTAAATTATGGATGGCAATATTTAAAAATTCCGATTTTATGATTAGGATGTCCTCGCTTGTGCCGAATTTGGCGGGATGTCTTGTTATGTATTATGCGGGAAAAAATTTTCAAACAAAAGAAAATTCCGTTAAAATCGGTTTATCTTGCGCGGTTATTGCTTCTTTAAGCTCTTTTTTAATTTATTTTTCTCAGGAAGCAAGAATTTATTCAATGATATTTCTTCTGTCATCATTTATATTGCTTTTCTCTTTAAAAATGTATTTCAATCCGAGCAAGAAAAATCTCTGGTGGCTTACCGCTTTTTCCGTGCTTTTGATTTTGGAACATACAATAGGTTTTGTTTTTGTTTTATTTAATGCGTTTGCCCTCATGGCTTTCAGGCAAAAACAGAAAAAGAAAAAAGGAGAAGATGATTACTACATTCCCGTAGTGGCGGGATTAATTCTTTGTTTGCCTCTAATACCGTTTTTATTCAGGATTTTTGCACATCCGACATATTTTTCTCAATGGTGGGCGCCTTTTAGCTGGTCAAA
>CADBOZ010000115.1 GCA_902796515.1 uncultured bacterium
AAATTATTTAACATCATAATTTATAAGAAAGAAAAGGAGTTATAAATGCCATTTGAATTTGAACCTCAAAGGATAAAAGATGTAATTTTGGTTAAGCCCAAAGTTTTTGGCGACAACAGGGGGTTTTTCCTTGAAAGTTACAAAAAATCCGATTTTTTTGCTAACGGAATAACGGTTGAATTTAATCAGGATAATCATTCAAAATCAACTTCACATGTTTTAAGAGGCTTGCATTATCAGGAAGCCCCATACGGTCAGGCTAAGCTTGTAAGATGTTCAAGAGGAAGAATATATGACGTTGCTGTTGATATAAGAAAAAATTCTCCGACATTTGCTCAATATGTAAAAGTTGAATTGTCGGAAGAAAACAAGAACATGCTTTTTATTCCCGAAGGGTTTGCACATGGTTTTGTTGTTTTATCAAATGAGGCGGAATTACTTTACAAAGCATCGGGAGAGTATGCACCAAATGCCGACCGTGGTATAATATGGAATGACAAAGATATAAATATTGATTGGGAAATAGATTTTGAACCGATATTATCGGAAAAAGACAAAATGCAAAAAGCGCTAAAGGAGATTTTTTAGATGACAACATTACTTGTAACAGGCGGTGCCGGATTTATCGGAAGTTGTTTTGTAAGGCATGAACTTAAAAAACATCCCGATTATAAAATTATCAATCTTGATGCATTAACTTATTGCGGAAATATTGAAAATTTAAAAGATGTTGAAAACAATCCGAATTATAAATTCGTTCACGGTAATATCTGTGACAGAAAGCTTGTTCGCGATTTGGTTGCACAAAGCGATTGCGTTATAAATTTTGCGGCGGAATCCCATGTTGATAATTCAATTAAGCACCCTGAAATATTTATTGAAACAAATGTTCAAGGGACTTTAAATCTTCTTCAGGCAAGCAAAGAATTAGGCGTTGAAAGATATTTGCAGGTTTCAACCGATGAAGTATACGGAACTTTAGGTAAAACGGGATATTTCTATGAAACAACACCCATCGCCCCGAACAGTCCTTATTCGGCTTCAAAAGCAAGTGCCGATATGCTGGTTAGGGCTTACAGAGAAACTTACGGGCTTGCAACATTAAATACAAGATGTTCAAATAACTACGGGCCTTATCAATATCCTGAAAAACTTATTCCGTTCTTTATTTCGCAGCTTTTAAAAGGCGAAAAAGTTCCGGTATACGGCGACGGTATGAATGTTCGTGATTGGTTATATGTTTACGACCATTGTGAAGCTATTGATGTAGTGCTTCATAAGGGTAAAGTCGGAGAAGTATATAATATCGGCGGACATAATGAAAAAACAAATATGGAAATAACCCATCTTATACTTGATGCTATGGGAAAAGACGAAAGCTCAATTAAATATGTTGAAGACAGACTGGGTCATGACAGACGTTATGCTATTGCAAATGATAAAATAACCTCGGAACTTGGCTGGGAGCCTTCTATAACCTTTGAAGAAGGTATAAAAATAACAATTGATTGGTATTTAAACAATCAAGACTGGATGAAAAGCATAGAAGATAAGAAAAATAAAGAGGTATTAGCAAAATAATGAAAAAAATATTGGTAACGGGTGCAAATGGTATGCTGGGTCAGGATTTATGTCCTGCGCTTACGGAAAACGGCTATGAAGTTATTAAAACCGATATTGCTGATATGGATATAACAAAATATGAGGTTGTAAAATGTGTCCTGACCGATAAAAAACCTGATATAGTTATTCATTGTGCTGCGTATACCAATGTTGATAAGGCGGAAGAAGATATCGAGCTTGCAAGACTTATTAATAAAAGCGGAACGGAAAATATTGCAAAAGTTTGTGCCGATATTGATGCCGAATTGGTTTATATTTCAACGGATTATGTATTTAGCGGTGACGGTAATAAGCCGTATTTACCGACTGATAAAACAAACCCTCTTAATAATTACGGTTTAACAAAATGGGAGGGTGAAGAAGCGGTAAGAAAATATTGCCCGAAACATTACATTGCAAGAACAAGCTGGTTATACGGTATTCACGGGAAAAATTTTGTTGAAACAATGATTGCGCTTGCAGATAAACCTGAACTTAAAGTGGTTGACGACCAAACAGGATGTCCCACATGGACAATGGAGCTTGTAAGGGGAATTTTGAAATTGATAAAAGACCAAAATTACGGAACATTCCATGTCTGCGGTTCGGGATATACAAGTTGGTACGGTTTTGCAAAGAAAATATTTGAACTTGCAGGCTTAAATGTTAATCTTAAACCGTGTACAACGGATGAATTTCCGCGTCCTGCCAAACGTCCGAAATATTCCGTTATGGAAAACTACGGTATAACAAGGCACTGGGAAGAAGCTTTAAAAGATTATATGAAATTAAGAAAATAGTTTGGTTTATAATATCAAACGGAATTAAGGATGCAAAGCACTGTTGCGGCTAATAATCGCTCTTAAATATGCTGTCTTTATTTTTTATAATATATCCCGCGCCGAGTAAAATACCTGCTCCTATTGCTATAAAACCCGCATAGGCTTTGCATAGTCTTTTAAAATTTATTATCGGGTTATCTATATAGACATTTTTGGCGTTTTTGCCGAAAATTTTATCCGTAAGTTTATCTGCATCTTTGCCGAAATGCTCCTTGATTGCTTTATGAATATCGGTAATGTAGCTTTTATAAATATTTTCGGCTTCACTTGAATTATAAACATCAATAGGGGCATCGGTTCCGAACAATATTCTATCCGTTAAGTCGCCAGAGGATGAATTTTTAAGTTTTTTAACCACCTCGATAAATTTTGTCATATTTCTCTTGTTATCTTTAATATCCGTGCTTACCCAGGACATATCAACGTATAATTTAGCATCTTTATTTTTTGCGGAATTTATAACAATATCAACCGCTGCATTCAGGTCTTTTTCTTCGGGCCCTCCGCAATGTGCCATAATAACAGGGACATTCGGATATCTTTTTGCAAGAGTGTATATTTGTTCGGGTCTTGAATATTTTGATTTATGTACTGTCGATATAATTTCTGCACCGGTTTCTTCATCTATATAAGGGTAATTTGTTGTAAATGTTCTGTCGCTATGAAATAGGCATGGTAATTTATATTTGCTCGCAAATTGCATATAGGGGTTGTATAATGAACTGTCTGCCCTGAGCTCCAATCCTTCGGGATGAAATTTTAAACCTATAAATTTATTCGGATGTTTTTTAAAAAGTTCTTCAATATTTCTAACATTCCCGCTTTTTGGCTGACATACGGCAAGGAATTTTTTTATATTTGTGCCTTCAAAAGTTTTTATAATTGCTTCGTTTCCTTTTATTTCACCGGCATATGGTTTTCCTGTTGTTTTGTCATTAAAACAAGCGTCCAGTGCGGACGGAAACATTTTGGTAACGGTGAAAGTATCTCCGTCAGACTCAAACGATTTATTTAAAAATTTTAAAATGTCGGATGAATTTGCACCAACTCCTCTTTTTTCCATTGTTTTATCATGAGTATGAGCATCAATTATTTCTATATTTCTCTTAAAAGAATTTTTATCTTTGGAATTAACTTCAACATTATGCATTTTAATATCCATATCGTCACTTATTGCGTTTGCAAAATGCTGCATATTTGTAGCATGGTTTCCGCCGTCAACAATATGAACGGTGTGTCCCATAAAAGAAATGCTTTTTGGCATTATGAAAATACTTGCTTTGTTATAGTTTTTTGCCGTTGGTATTGATGTATAGTTAAAAACTTGACCGTAATTACGGTCAAGTTTCCTTCTTTGTTTATTCAAGTTTGTATTTACGGAACTTTTTGCAAAATATAATTCTGCAATTTTCATAAATTTATTTATCTCTTAAACCTAACACACAACTAAAATATAAACATATTTTTTACTATTTTACAATATCTTGTTGTTTAAATTATTACAAATTTAATAATTACCGTAATTATTTTTGACAAGATATGGTATTTAAAGTAATATCGTTAAAAAAAGGAGGAATTATGAAAGGAATAGTTCTTGCAGGCGGATCGGGTACAAGATTGTATCCAAGCACCATGGTTGTATCAAAACAACTTTTGCCGGTATATGATAAACCGATGGTTTATTATCCGATTTCGGTTTTAATGCTTGCGGGAATAAAAGATATTCTGATAATTTCAACTCCTCATGATCTGCCGAATTTTGAAAAATTACTCGGTGACGGCTCTCAATTCGGAGTTAAATTCTCTTATAAACTTCAACCGTCGCCTGACGGACTTGCTCAAGCATTTATTCTGGGTGAAGAATTTATCGGAAATGACACGGTTGCAATGATTTTAGGTGATAACATATTCTATGGCGCAGGTTTTTCCGAAGCTTTAAAAAATGCCGCAAAAAGAGCAAATGACGGTATGGCAACAATTTTCGGGTATTCAGTTAAAGACCCTGAAAGATTTGGTGTTGTGGAATTTGATTCAAACGGAAAAGCAATTTCTCTGGAAGAAAAACCAAAAAATCCGAAATCTAATTATGCGGTAACAGGATTGTATTTTTACGATAATAAAGTTGTGGAATATGCAAAAAATCTTAAACCTTCCGCAAGGGGCGAGCTTGAAATTACCGACTTAAATAAAATATATCTTGAAAAAGAAAAGTTATATACGGAACTTTTGGGACGCGGGTTTGCATGGCTTGATACAGGAACGCACAATTCACTTTTAAAAGCTGGACAATATGTTCAAACAATTGAAGAAAATCAAGGTATAAAAATTGCCTGTCTTGAGGAAGTTGCATACAGGATGGGATTTTTATCAAAAAGTGAGATATTAAAAAATGCTGAAAATTATAAAAATAATGAATATTTTTCTTATGTAAGAGAAATTAATTAGATTTTATTGTTTGTAGTAAAATATATTTTATCGGATATACTTATAAAGTATCAACTATCCGCTGGGAAGCTATGATTGATTTAATAGAATTTCATATAGTAGAGCATTGTAATTTAAACTGTAAGGGATGTATTCATTTTTCGCCCCTTGCCGAAAAAAGCTGTATTTCCGTCAAGGAATACAGAAATGATGTTAAAAAAATGGCGGAGCTTACAAAAGGAAAAATAAAGACAATCAATATTCTCGGAGGCGAACCTCTTTTACACCCCGAGTTGTTAAAAATATTAAAAATCACAAGAACATACTTTCCCGATTCTGAAATTAAACTTATTTCAAACGGAATTTTAGTGCTCAGCCAAAAAGAAAATTTCTGGCAGATAATGAAAAGGAACAGAATTCACCTTTCGGTGACAGAATATCCGTTAAGTATAAATTACCAGCAAATTTCAAGGTTGACAAAAAAATACGGAATAGAATATTCATTCTATGCGCCGAATAAAGAAAATTCGCAATGGCATTTTCCGATAGATATTGCGGGAGCTCAGGATGAGAATTACAGCTTTAATCATTGCAGACAGGGAAATAATTGTACCAATATAAACATCATTAAAGGCAAACTGTATATGTGCCCTATCTGTTCAAACATAAAATATTTCAATAAATATTTTAATAAAAATTGTGTTGTTGAAAATTTAGATTATTTAAAAATCAGCGAAATTAAAGATATTCATGAAATAGAGGATTTTATATCAAAACCGTCACCTTTTTGCAGATATTGTAATGTTAACGACAGAACATTTAACAATAAATGGGAAGTTTCAAAAAGAAAAATAGAAGAATGGGTTTAATCAAGTAATTATAAATCCATTCCGTCAAGAAGTGTTTGTTTTATCCCCTGTCTTATTTCAAGAACATCCGTTCCTAATTCTTCAAGAACCTTCATTGCAATACAATCGGGCATCTTAGTTATGCCGTATAAAAGATTTTCGGATTTTACCATTGTTTTTTTGTGTTTTCTTGCCGTTGAATAAGCTACTTCAAGAAGCTTTTTTGCACGTGAACTGTATGAAATATCGCCCGAAACGGTTTGAGGTTTAACAAATTTTTCAACTTCAAATCTTGCATCTTTTAAAGTAATTCCGAGTTTTCTTAAAACATCATATGCAACTCCGACACCGTATGATAATATTCCGAGAAGTATCATTTCCGTTCCGATTGTAGATGAGTTCAGATTATTTGCTTCAGCCTGCGCAAGACGTACGATTGCAAGTGTTTCAGGAATTTTATCGTTCGTTTTTTTAATTACCGTTTCTTCAAAATCAGAAACCGACGGAATAAGCTCCGACAAAATTTTATATGCAATTCCTCTTTTTGATTTTAAAATACCGAGAACAATGTGCTCCGGCAAAATAGAAACACTTCCCGTTTCTTTTGCGTAATCAATTGCAAACAAAAGTGCTCTGAATGCATTCGGAGTAAATATCATTTGTTTTTCGGAATTTTCATATTCTGCGATTCTTGTTTTAAATTCGCTTAATTTTCTTGAAAAAACCTCGGTATTAACCGAATATTTGTTTAAAATATCAACAATTGAATATTCGGGTTTATCCAGAACGGATTCTAAGATTTGCTCCGTTCCGATTATTTCATAATCGGCGGTTGCTGCTTTAATGTGTGCATTTGATAATATTTCCGATATGGTTTGTTCTTTTAAAAAATCATTTACATTTGCAAGTTGAACATTTTCAATAATCGTTTCGGGATGACGGGGGTTTTTGGATTTACCTTTATCAAGCATTCTTTTCAAATTCGGGATGATTTTTTCTTCGTCAATGTCGAATTTCTTTAATATTTTATATGCTTCAAGGTCTTTATTCAGAAAGATTGAAAGAGCAATATGCTGCGGGGTTACTGATTGAGAATTAAATTCTTCGGATAATTCAGCCGCGCATTTTAAAATCGTCCTTGCTTCTTTTGAAAAGAATATTATATCCTTAGATTTTCTGTCGGGAAAAATTTCGGAGCTGTTATGAACATCAACGGTTAATTCTCCGAAGTTTATTTTGTCAAAATTAAGAATTTTAGCTTGAACTCCCTTTGTTTGAAAAACAAGACCAAGCAGAATGTGCTGGGATGAAACTCTTGCATGACAAAACTGAAGCGCATAGTTTTGTGCGCTTTGAACAACATCTATTGCTTTTTGGGTGAATTTTTCAAACATTGAATTTATATTATCCTAAAAAAGACTTAAGGTAAACAGTTAAATAGTTTAATTTTGGTGTTTTATATAATTTTGTCCTGACTATTTACCCTGATTGTTCTTTTTAAGCCATTCTGATGCCCTTGCGCCGGCTATTATTCTTCCGTCTACCCTGATGCCGTAGCCAAACGGAGCTTCACCTTTATCCATTTCATCTATATCAATGCAAAATACTTTGTAAACGGTATATTCATGCTCCGAGTTTTCCCGATAAAATGTTTGATTGCCGAAAGTAACTCCCGCCGCTTCATAATAGTTAATTCCGTCTGCGGAAACAATTTCCGTACCGATTTTTGAAGCTAATTTTGAACAGTTTGTATCAAGTTTTTCATAAGGATTACCGCTGTAGTTTGACATATCAATTGTTGTTGTTCCGCTTGCATATTCGGAGCTTTTAAGTCCCGATTTGCAATTTTGTGTTTTTGTTTGCATTGTATCCGCAATTGTTCTGCAAAAATAGCTGCTTTCCGTAACGGGAGTTCCGTCAAATTTGATACCTAAATTTCCTCTGTAATATTTTTCCGTACCTATTAAGTTATGTATAATTGATGCAAGTGTGTTATTTGCTTTTTTTAGCTTTAATACTTTTGTATTTGGCATTGCATCGAGGCACACCGGCACAAGTACCGCAAGTAATACACCCGCAATAACAAACACCGCCATAATTTCAGCTAATGTAAAAGCAATCCTTTTCATTGTTATATCCTTGTAAAATCCGCAACAATCGTATTTTACTATGTATTCTTTTTCCAATCAACAAACAAAAAGAGTATATATAATTCATTAAACTTTTATACAAAAGTTTTATTAAATTAAAGTCTGATGTTAAAAATTCCAAAACCGATTAAACATTATTAAAAGAGGTTTAATTAAGATGAAAAAAATACTTTTCTCAATATTTCTATATCTTTGTTTTTGCTTGAATAATTCATATGCTGAAGTTATTTCGGGAAAAATTAATAAATATGATTCGGGATATCAAAATAAAATTGTTGATTATTCAACCCAAAAACCGCTTGAAAATGCAAAAATTTCAATTCCTGATTTGAATTATACAACATATACCAATAAAGACGGCGCTTTTAAATTGAATGTTGATATTAACGATAAAACCGTGCTTTTTGTTGAAAAAGACGGATATAAGGTATTTTCTTTAACAATAGATAATAATGTTTTAAATAACCCTCTGAAATTAGGTATAGAAAAATCAAACCCCTTCGATTTGCAGTTATCAACCGATGTTATACATCTCGGGGATAATTTATTTTCTTCTAATTCCGCAAATAGCGGTGAATTTAAGTTATATGCAAACGGATATGCTTATACAAAGATTTTTTCAAGACCGTCATTTGCGCAAAATCAGGACGTAATTATAAAAATAGGTACTGTTATAGGGCTTGATACCAAAAAAGCAAGAGAAGCAAGGCAAAATAACATTGCCCGTGTATATTCAAGCCCTGCCGAAGTCTTTGTTAACGGAAGAAGGATAGCAAGCTTAGAATTAAACGGAGATAATGTTGAAATAGTTATTCCGAAAAATATAATAAGAGAGCAAAACGAATTAAGAATTGAAACGGGTAAAAATTTGTTTCAAACTCAATATACCGATTATGATGATATAGAGCTTGCAAATATCAGAATTGAAGCAAAACAAAAACATCACTTTGCGGGAAAATAATGTTTTTTGCTAATATTTAACATCATTGATAATTATCCGATATTTTGTATAATATTGATGATAATATTCAAATATGTCGGAGAATATGAAAAGAGCTTTTACATTAATAGAAATAATGATAGTGCTTACTGTAATCGGTGTTTTATCGGCTGTATTAATTCCGGTTGCGATGAATAGTATGCCGGATGAGAATGTTATGAAATTTAAAAAAGCGCATGCGGAATTATATAACGTAATAGGCCAACTTGTAACAAGTGATAAATATTATCTTGACGGCGATATGGGGGTAAGGGCCGACGGAACCGTCCTTGACGGAACTCATTCGGGGGATAAATCATATTTTTGCAATTCATTTAGTGAAATGATTTCAGCTAAAAGCAATAATTGTGCAACATTGGACAGTAAAACAGAAACAAGCAGAATAGTGCTAACTCTGGATAGATACACTTTAACTGCTCCATCCTGGGATAATCCCAAACAAATTTTGGATGATTTTTGTAATTATCAAAACCGTTCTGATGCAAGTGCATTGTCGTACTGTCTGATGAATGTTGTAACGTCAAATAATGTTACATAAATGATGCTATCTGCATGTTTACCTTTTGGAGGTAATATTCCAAATGCTACCTGCGGTAATCAGTGTATGTTAAATAGCAGAGTTTTTGACTATAATAAAATATTTTGTATTGATGTTGACGGTATAAATCAAGGAGAAGCTCCTTTTGGCTATGGATTAAGGTATGACGGAAAAATTATTACCGGAGAAAGAGCCGATGCCTGGTTAAATAAGGATATTGAAAGTAAGGATTAATTTTCTTTATTGAATTTTTTGGATTATTTCGCTATCGCTCGTAATGACGGGAGTTTGCGCTTCCAAAAATACAGCTTTGCGGTAATTTATAAAATCCCGCTTTGTAAATTTTTATTTTCACTATATAATCAATCTATGGTAAAAACCGCAAAAGTTATTGAGAGTTTACTTTCCCTTAAAAAAGATATAAAGGAAACGGATTGGCGTCTTAAATTAGATTGCAATGAAAATATATTCGGTGTAAGCAAGTTTGTCTTAAACGCACTTAAAAATATTGATGAAAAAGAACTTTCGCTTTATACGAATATTGATAAATATGCGGATAAATTTTGCGAAAAACATAAAATAAAAAAAGAGAATATTTTATTTACGGATAAAAAAAATTATGCTCTTACGGGTATAATCGGTGTTTATATTGATGAAGATGATGAGTTTCTGACATACAATTCAAAATCTGATGTAATTGAAAATTATGTAAAACATTCAAAAGGTATTTTAAAAACAATTAATTATGAAAACGATTTCGTTTTTGATAAAAATACAATAATCGAAAATATTACCGAAAAGGCAAAAATTGTATATATAACAACTCCCGATGATGTATGCGGACGATTAATTAAGGCTTCCGCTGCGGAATGCATCATAAAAGATTATCCCGAAATATTGTTTGTTATTGACTGCAGTTATATAAATTATTCCGAAAATGCCGTTTTGAAAGATTATACGGATTTAGCCGAAAAATACGATAATATCGTTATTTTAAAATCATATTCTTCGGATTATGCGCTTGCGGGTTTGGGTTTATGTCTTGTTGTATCGAATAAGGATATAATTAGTGAATTAAAAAAGCTTATACCTGCCGGTGATGTTTCCGCTCTTTCTTTTATTTGCGCTTTTGCTGCCGAAAATGATACAAACAAACTTGAAAATAATAAGGAATTATTAATTAAAAATAAGGAACTTTTTATTGAAGGATTGACCAATGCAGGTTATAAGCCTTATGAAAGTTGTGCAAATTTTATTATTTGTGATTTTTTTGAATATTGCGATTTTTACTATCAAAAATTTATAAATAACGGGATAGTTGTTAAAAATTTTGAAAAAAAATTACCCTATAGCTCTTGCTTAAGAATTACGGTTCCGACGGAAGGCGGGGTTAAATATATGCTTGAGCTGACTAAAAAGAAAGAAGTTTTAATATTTAATCCCGACGGAATAATTTTTGATGTAAAAAATTCTTATATTTTAACAATTGCAAAAACAGTTGAAGCTTTAACAGGGGTGAAGGTTTCAATTGAAAAAATCATTAAAACAATAAATTCGGGCGGATTTGCTTCGGATGTTGATATAGTTCGGCAAATAGCGGAAGATATGTTTTTTAGCCGGAGTGAGGAAGAAATTATAAAAACATTTAAGGATATTTTGCTCGGTATTGATAATGAAACAGGAAAAAGACATATAGATAATACTAAACTGATATTACCACTTGAAAAAATTGAAGAATTGAGTAAAAAGTATGATTTGGTGCTTACGGTAAATCATAACATTAAAGAAATAACATACCTGTTAAAACAAAATAATGCAGATAAATTTTTTAGCTATATTTCCTTCAGAGATATCGGAAAAATAATTAAACATGTGCCGGCGGTGTCGTTCAAACTTTTAACAACAAATGCTGATGATGTTATTAAAACTGATACCTCTGTTGTTGATGTAATAGGTGTTGCGCCGGATGGCGATGAAAACGAAAAGAAGGCAGCGGTAAATAACTTTATACATCTTGGAGTTAAGTATATTTTAAACGATATTAAGTTGTCGGAGATGTTGTTAAACGATTTTGAATAATATAACAATTAATTTTGCGATTTTTTAAATGAAATGAACAAAAATATTTTTCGTTTCGTTTATTTTTACGTGTGTATTTAAAATCCAAGGAGATAATTAAATGGGCGAAGAAATCAAAAAAGAAATTCAGGAAGAAATCCGCAAAGAGTGTTTTTGTAAAAGTGAATTATTTCAAAGAACACTGGCAGTTACTGTAGGCAGTTTTATAGGTGTATTTTGTGCAATGAATTTATTTTTTGCGCTTCATAAACCTCCGATGATGCCGCATCATCATTATCACCACCATTTTAAACAACAAATGCATAAAGGATGGGATATGCAAAGACCGGATTTTGTTAACGGATTTGAACACAATAAAATGCAAAAACGCATGAAAACGGAAAATAGTGAAGAGGATAGGGACTAATTTTTTTATGCACAACTAAATTCTCAAGTGGCTAAAAGCTCTAAAGTAGGCAGGAATGTAAATTCCTGCTTTTATTTTCTAAGCGTGTCTAATTTTGTATTAACAAAAGAATTATTGTTTTTTGGTTTATTGCTTGAAATTTAAAAAGTTTTATGTAAAAATAACATTAGTCGGCAGACAATATGGCAGGCTGGCTCACCGAGTGACGAAGTTGCGAGTTATAAATTCTAGAGCAACGCTCGAGGCAGCTGAGCCAAAAAAGATGAAAATTTAATAAAATTATGGCTGGGTAGCTCAGCTGGCTAGAGCGTACGGCTCATACCCGTGAGGTCGAGAGTTCGAGTCTCTCCCCAGCTACCATTTAAGAGGTTTAAAGACCTCTTTTTTTATTGCCAATCGGTGTTCCGTATCAGGGATTTTGACATAAAGTATCGCGAGTTTTACAAAATGAACCGACGATACAAAGTGAGTCGTGTGAATTTGTATGCCCTGCGCTGACATCTTAGTCGGAAGGTCTGTTTGAGATTATTTATTCAAATTACAACTTTTCTTTTTATCGTTCCAAATCCAATTATATTTTAGGCAATTTTCTTTATTAATTTTAACCAACC
>CADBOZ010000116.1 GCA_902796515.1 uncultured bacterium
TGGCTCTATACGGGATTTTTATTTGAAGAATTAAAAGATAAAGTTGATTTATCAAATATAGATGTACTTGTTGACGGTGAATTTAAAAAAGAGTTAAATGACAATAATCTCCATTGGGTGGGAAGTTCAAATCAAAGAATAATTGATGTAGCTAAAACTTTTAAGGAAGGCAAAATTATACTACACTGCGGATTAACAGATGAAAAATAAAAAATCGAGAAATAATTTCTCGATTTTAGGAATTTAAAATGTTTTAGGTTAGTTATGCAAATATTTTGAATGTTTTTTCTACGTTATCTTCAATTACTTTGTTTACGGCATCCATTTCTGTTTTAATTGCGTTTTGTTCCGTATCCAGTTGATTTAATCTTAATTCAAGCTGCTGGTCTTCTTTTTGAATAATTTCTGTTTTATTGTTTATATCCGAAACAGTTTTTTCATATAAGGCTTTTTGATATTCATATTCATTGAATGCATCGGTATAACCTGCTTCATCGTATTCTTTTTTGGTTGAAAGTGAAAATTCTTTACCTCTTAATTCTTCCGGATAATTTTCTTCATTGGAAATTACTATGTTACTTAATCTTCCGTTTTTAGATTTAACCAATTCACCGATTACGGTTGTAGTTGAATCCGTGTAAACCGAATATGCGTGGCGAGGTGAAATTCTGTCATTTTCTTGGTCAGGATTCATCATATAATTTAGTTCTTCAGCTGTAATAAAATGATTAACACCTTTTGAATCCTGATAGAAGTAGTATTCTTTAGTGTCATCCGTGCAGCAAGTTCCGTAACCGTCAATTAAAGTAGTATTAGCAGGAACTTTATATATTTGGCTCGGGTCACTGCTTGTAGCACCTTTATTGATATTAAGTTCATTTTTTTCATTTAAAGGATTATCATTATTTGGATCATATATTAATTTTTGAGTATAAGAAGAAGATATACTGTCTGAAGCTGCGCTGTTTTGTTTGCTTAAACTTATTTTATAAATTCCGTCTTCTACCGTAGTCGGATTAATTGTGTATGATGTAGTTGTTTCTTTTTGTGTTTCTTCTCTTTTATTTAATGTAATTTTATACTGATTTTCAGCAGCGTATGTTTTTGTATAACTTGCAATTGTATAATCTTCTGCTGAGTAGCCTGCCGAAGAATCGTCAAGTGAGTATACATAGCTATAATATTCTGTTTGAACCGGAGGAGTTGGCACATCCAGAGTCATCATCTGATTTAACAGGTTTGCACTTTCGTTTGCCAATGCGGTTCTTTGTTGGTTTATTTGTTGACCTTGATATTCAACGTTACTTTTTCTCGATGTTAGTCCCAGGAATCTTGCCTGACTTGCTGCCATACCCATTATTGTCATCGCCTCCATTGTTATTGTTTACATATAGAGTTACGGTATATACTTAATGAAACTTGAGGAAATAGAATGTAAATTTTACAAAACTTTACCAAACTTCACAAAAATTAATCATTGTGTTATAATTAAATTTTATCAGACGAGAATATAACAATGACTCAAATAGTAGGAAATATTCACTCAATAGAATCTTTAGGAACGGTTGACGGGCCCGGAATACGTTTTGTCGTGTTTTTTCAAGGTTGCCCGATGAGGTGTATGTATTGCCATAATCCTGACAGCTGGGATTTTAACGTAAATCAAAAAATGAGTGCTGAGGAAATATTAAAAAAATACGACTCCGTAAAAGAATTTTTAAAAAACGGAGGTTTAACGGCAACCGGCGGAGAACCTCTGGCGCAAATAGAATTTGTAACGGAATTGTTTAAACAGGCAAAATTGAAGAATATTCATACAACTCTTGATACGTCAGGAATAACTTTTAAGAAAGAAAATCTTGAAAAGTTTGATGAGCTGATAAAATATACTTCACTTGTTATGCTCGATATTAAGCATATTAATAACGAAGAACATGTTAAATTGACAGGTCATTCAAATTCGGCGGTTTTAAGTTTTGCAAAATATCTTTCAAAAAATAAAATTCCTGTTTGGATAAGACATGTTGTAATTCCGGGAGTTACCTATAATAAAACATATTTAAAGCAATTAGGCGAATTTTTATCAACATTAAATAATATACAGGCACTTGATATATTGCCGTATCATAATATGGCTATACCCAAGTATGAAAAATTAAACAGGGAATATCCTCTGAAAAATATTCCTCCTCTTACAAAAGAACAGGCTACCGATGCAAGGAATATCATACTTGATTCAATGAGAGAAGCCAAAAGAAAACTCGGCTAGAAAATTTTCAATAAAGTGTTTAATTATTATCTTCGGGAGGATTTTTAAAAAAGTTTTCTTTATTTTTTTTAATTTCATTTTCGGTGTGAATGTCGCCTTTTTTTCGTGCGGTTTTTTCAATTTTTCTTTGTTCCTGTGCGGTCGTTTTCTTGAGTTTGTAAACAAAGATAAGAATTTCTGCGATTGCTTTATATAAATCCGGCGGGATTTGCCTGTTGATTTCAACAAATCTAAACAAAGCGCGTGCAACCGGAGGATTTTCGATGACGGGAATGTTGTGTTCGCGGGCAATTTGTTTAATTTTTTGTGCAAACAGCTCCGTACCTTTTGCAACAAGCATCGGGCTTTCCATTTTTTCCGCATCGTATTTTATGGCACATGCGATATGTGTCGGGTTAGTTACTACAAAATCGCATGTTGTAACGGCATCCATCATCTTTTGTTGAAGAAGCTGCTGCCTTCTTTGCCTTAAGGCTGCTTTTACATTGGGGTCGCCTTCAGAGTTTTTATATTCATCCTTAACTTCTTTAAAGGACATCTTTTGGTCTTGCAAAAATTTCCATTTGGTAACACCGTAATCTGCTGCCGCAATAATTAAAAAGGCAATACCGGCTTTTAGGACGAAATCAAGCAAAAGTGAGCCAAACTGAATTAAAACGGCAAAATGATTATCAATTGCGGCAAGTGCAAGAATAGCTTCAAAATGACTTGTGTATACCATGTAACCGATGACACCCAGAACAATAACTTTTAAAATATTTTTCAATAAATCAAAAAGAGTTTTGGGATTGGCAAGGTTTTTAAAATATTTTACGGGATTGAATTTATCCGCATTAAATTCCATGGGCTTTGTTGTAAATAAAGGCCCGATTTGAATCATGTCGCCCATAATTCCGACGAATGATGCAAGGAGCAGTATGGGAAGAAGTATTAAAGCCGTCGGAATTACCGTTTTTGTAAAAAGATAAGCATATCCGATTTCATCAAGGTGTTTATTGGGGATTTGTTCGTATATTATCGTAAACAAGGCGGTAAGCTGACCCCAGATGAGCGGGGCAATTAAATAAATTGCACTAAACATGACAATAATTGCAATAGCAGTGGATAAATCTTTTGATTTAACCACCTGACCGTTTTCGCGTGCTTTTCTTAATTTTTGCTGGCTTGCTTCAAATTGTTTATTTTCGTCGCCCATAAATTAACTATTGTTCTAATGTTATGTTTGCAATTTTCGGGTCAAGAAATTTAACTCCCGCTGTTTCAAATTTAACTTGTATAAATTGTCTTTGCTCATGTTGCAATACTTTAATAACCGCACCTTTTCCGTATGTGCCGTGAATTATCCTGTCGCCTTTTTTGAAGGAAGTTTCATTATCTTCTTCGATTTCTTCTTTAAAAATCGGAAGACCTTCTTCTTGTTGTTGGGCAAGATTTGAATTTAATATGACGTCTTTATCAAGCTTGATTCCCTGAGGTTCTCCCACGGTATTTGAATTAAGTATATTTTTGAAATTGTCATCTATTGATTCATTCACAACATTATTAAAATCTATTTCTTCATCATTTGCTTCATTGTTTTCCTGAGAGGGCACAGCTTTATTTTCTTCGGAGCTATCCTTTGAAGCGAGTTGGAAGAAATCAAGTTCATCATCCGAAATATCCGTTTCGGAAGTTGTTTCCTGTATCTTTTCTTCGGGCTTTTCTTCTTTTTTTTCGGAAATATTTTCTAATTCTTTATTATCTTCTTTGATTTCTAATGTTTCTTCATCCTGAAAAAGTTCTAAAATATCACTGTCCGCATCAAGACTGTTGTCATCCAGCTGTAATTCCGGCGTGTCTTCTTGTTTTGTATCTTCTTGCGGAGGTGTTTTGTCTTTACTTTCTTCTTCGGCTAACGCACTTAAATCTATGCCTTTTGATTCTTCTTCTGGTGTATTGTTTTCGGAAATTTCTCCGGATGTATTTTCAAGCTTGCTGTCTGTATCCGCAAGTTCGCTAAATGTATCTTTTGACGATGATTTTGTTGTATCATCAACTTTTTCGGGACTTGCTATACCTTCAAAGTAATCTTTTTCTTCAACTGCAGGCTTGTTTTCTTTAGGGGTTTCTTCTTCAAATTCTTCCAAATCTTCAGTTGATACTTGATTTGTAACGCCTCTTTCTTCGTCAAATTTATTCAGTTCATCCAAAAGTTTTTTGGTGTCATGCTCTTGTTTTATTTCCTCTTGGAAAGGAATATTTTCTTCTTCGTCATCAAGCAGGGAAAGTGCTATTTTTCTGTATTGCGTTTTCTTTTGCGAAATTTTTATTTCATAGTCTTTTGCAAGATACAAAAACTCATCCGTATTTTCGCCGAATAATATACAATCCTGAGCCGCAAGATTTGCGAGTGCAAAGTTGGCATTCAAAAAGTCCGTGCGTTGATACAAACTTTGCATAAGGATGTAATTCTTGCAATATTGAATGATTGACGGAAGCTTTTTATAATTATATGAAACGTTCGGAATAAATTTTATGTTTTGTTTATTGCAATAAACTTTATTTATCAAATCAACATCGCAATTTTCATCGTTTACTCTTGTTATAAGATAAACTTCATCTTTAATCCCGTCTATAATATATTCAAGGAAAACTTTTTGCCAGAATGCACTTATGCTTGATAAATCAATCATTGTGATTTCATTTTTGCCGATTGCTTTAAATAGATTTTCGTAATCTTTTTTGTTTCTTGCAAAAATTTCATCCATTTGATAATTTTTTAATCTGGCAATCAAAAGCTTTAACTCCGGAAACGGAGTGGCTTTGTATTGTTCCATTAATACTCTTGTGAAAGTATTAAACGGAATAAATTCATGCTCCTGATTTCTTGCAAACTTTTTAATTTCATTAATTATAGCTCTGCATGAAGCTTGAAATTCAAGAGTTGCATCCGAAAGACATCTGTCAAAAATAAAATCTATTGTCAAATAATTTAAGGGGAGCTTAAAATCTTTTGAAGCTTTAATTTTTTTTGCTTCGTCAAATTCCAGTATTCCGGTAGAATCAATGATTATCGAATGTTTTTTTGCGGATAATTTTTTTGCAAGACTGATTGAAAGTGAATTTGCATAATCAACTTTGTCCGCTATCACTACCGCATTTTTATTGAAAAAGTCATATTGTATATTAAGAGGTTCCAATGTTTTTGAATTGGTACCGAATACAAAAGTTTCTTTGTTTACATTTAAAAATGATTCTATGTCTTCCTGTTTTATTTTAATAATTTCGCATTCCTTGTTCGGGGTGAAATTATCGTAAGGCATGACTTCGTTATCTTTGCTTATCTTGTAAAAAAGTTTAAGTCTTGCCACATCTTGCGAAGCATCGAACTTATCGTTATAAATTTCGATTATTTGAGCAATGTATCTGTCGCTGTTTGATTTTACCATCAGAAAATCGAACAGTTTAAATGCTTCAACTTTAGGATTAAAAAGTATACGTATCTCGTTATTTAATGTATTAGAAACCTGCATTAATGTGACTTTCTCTATAAACTTAACTAAACCATACTAACAAAATATCTCTTATCCAATAAGGTTAGTACTATCTTCCAATAATATTACATCAAATCAAGTATTTTTTGCAATAGCGTTTACTATATTTATAAAGTTTTTATAAAAAATAGATTTTTTACTTTAAAATAATTCTTGACAGTTTTTTGTGTCTACAATAATATATACTTAAATGCCGATGTAGCTCAATGGTAGAGCAACGGTTTTGTAAACCGTAGGTTGCGGGTTCGAGTCCCATCATCGGCTATTTTTGTAGCCTCCGAGGAGTGATATTATTCTCGGGAGCGAGCACAATGAAAACTAAACACATGCCCTTGTGGCGCAGGGGTAGCGCACTCCCTTGGTAAGGGAGAGGCCGTGAGTTCAAATCTCATCAAGGGCAGATTTACCAAGAGAGTAAAATCAGTTAAAACCGAAAATTGAAAACAGAATATGGGTAGGTGCCCGAGTGGCTAAAGGGAGCAGACTGTAAATCTGCCGTCAAACGACTACGGTGGTTCGAATCCACCCCTGCCCAAA
>CADBOZ010000117.1 GCA_902796515.1 uncultured bacterium
AATTGAAAATATACCCGTTATAACGCAATGCATTTTTGATTTAATCACAGCAAGTGTTGCCGGAGTTACAAAAAATGAATGTTGAACAATTGGAAGACTATGCACCGTATGTTGTCATACTTTTGATGTTTCTCTGGCAGAATAATATTTTTGTGCGACCTGAGCAATTAGAAAAGAAGCATAGAGAAATACTGGATGATATAAAGGATAAGTATGTCGAAATAAATGCTTATAAAGAATTTCAAACGCATATTTATTCCAAACTGGATGAAATTATAGAAGAATTGAGGCAAAGATGAAGCTTAATTTTTCAATTTCCGAGCTTGTAAAGTCGGATATTGCGAAAAAAAAATAATATTGAAAATATTCCGTCACTTGCCCAATCGGATAATATTCTAAATCTCATATTTTATGTTCTCCAGCCGATAAGAAACAAAATAAACAAAAAAATAATCGTAACATCGGGATTTCGCTCGCCGAAGGTTAATTTTTTTTGCGGCGGTGCAATAAATTCCAATCACTTATCCGGATGTGCGGCGGATATTATTCCTGACGGCAGAAATTTCAGGGAAATTTACGACTATGTTGTAAATAATCTTGATTATGACGAATGTTTTATCGAAACAAATTCCAAAGGTATTAAATGGCTGCATGTTGCTTATCGAAAAAATAATAATCGCAAAAAACACAATTCAAACTATACGGTTTAATTTTTTACTTATTCTTATTTATGTGATTTTACCCCTCTTTGAAAATAATCAAGAGGGGTTTTTATTATAAAAATTTTCAAACTTTGAATTGCAATAAGCTTAATCAAATGTTAAAATCAATCTGAAAGCACATAACAATACGGGATTTCAAAATGAAATATAATTTTGGCGTAGTAAAAGAATTAAAAGAAGATGAAACAAGAGTTTCAATTACCCCTGATGTTGCAGGAATGTTGAACTCCGACGGTTTAAGCATAATTATGGAAGCGGGTGCCGGTTTATTGAGCGGATTTTCTGATGAAGAATATATTGAAAACGGAGTAACGATTGCAAAAAGTGTTGATGAAGTTTGGAAAAACGCAAAAATAATCGTTAAAGTTAAAGAACCGCAGCCTGTTGAGTATAAATTTTTCAGACCTGATTTGGTTATAGTATCATATTTGCACCTTGCGGTTGCAAAAGAATTAACAAAAGAATTATTAAAAAATAAAGTAACGGCAATTGCCTGTGAATCCGTTGAAACACCGGACGGACAATTACCGCTGCTGGCGCCTATGTCTGAAGTTGCGGGACGTATGGCGGTTCAAATCGGGGCAAGCCTTTTGGAAGAACAAAACGGAGGTTCGGGTGTTCTTTTATCGGGCGTTCCGGGGGTTCAACCGGGGAAGGTTATAATAGTCGGCGCGGGTGTGGTAGGTTCAAACGCCGCACAGGTTGCTATCGGTATGGGTGCTGATGTATCTGTTTTTGATATAGACTCAAAAAAACTTGCGCAAATGGATAAGATATACGGCTCCGCCATTAAAACACATTATTGTAATCCCGTAAAAATAGCTCAGGAAATACCAAAAGCGGATTTATTAATTTCAAGCGTTCTTATACATTCTCAGGTGGCGCCGAAAATTATTCCCGAATCCGTTGTAAAAAATATGAAAAAAGGCTCTGTTATTATAGATGTTGCGATAGATCAGGGCGGAAACGTTGAAACAATTGACAGAATAACCACAAGACAAAATCCTGTTTTTGAAAAATACGGTGTATTGCATTGTGCTATACCGAATATTCCGTCGGCCGTTCCAAAAACATCGTCAAGTGCGTATTCATACGTTTTATATCCTTATTTGAAATCTCTCGGTGAAAGAGGGCTTATTGAAGCCATTAAAGAAAATCAGGATTTATCAAACGGGGTTAATACATTTAACGGAGAAATTACAAATGAAGCGGTTGCACAGTCTTTGAACTGTGAATATACGCAAATAGAATTACTTGTAGGTTTTAAATTAAAATGATAGAAAATTCCAAAAGAATTGTTTTTAAATTCGGAACAAATATTTTAAGAAATGAAGACGGTGATATTTCTCTGTCGCATTTATATTCTTTTATTGAGGATTTATCCTATCTTTATAAGCAGGGTAAGGAAATTTTAATTGTAACCTCGGGTGCCGTGGGACTCGGAGCAAAAAAATTAAAAATAGATACATCAGGCTCTACCACTCTGAAACAGGCGGCGGCAAGCGTAGGTCAGCCGATGTTGATGGGTATTTGGCAGGACGGGTTTGAAAAATACGGGATAACTACCGCTCAAATACTGTTAACCGAAGAAGATTTTTCAAACAGAAAAAAATATCTATCGTTAAGATTGACGCTTCATAAATTGCTTGAAAATAAAGTAATCCCGATAATTAACCAAAATGATGCGGTTTCACCCTCCGAACTTGAACATGCAAGCTTTTCCGATAATGATAAGTTGTCGAGTATTGTAGCAAGCAAGCTCGATGCTAATTTACTTGTTATGGTATCGGATGTGGACGGTCTTTTTGATAAAAATCCGAAATTATATCCTGATGCCAAATTGATTTCGAGAGTCGAAAAAATTACTCCAAAAATTGAAAAACTTGCTTCCGGTGCTTCTTTAGGCGGCAGAGGAGGAATGATAACAAAACTGACCGGAGCTAAAGTTGCAACGGCAAGCGGATTGTATGCAAAAATATGCAACGGCAAAACCCCTAACATCATAAGGAAAGTCTTTGATGATAATACGGGCACTCTTTTTCTTCCTCAAAATACGCTCTCCCATAAAAAGAGATGGATAGCGTATGCTACAAATATTATGGGCAAAATAACCGTAAATGACGGCGCAAAAGACGCTATTATTAAGAGTCAAAAGAGTTTGCTTTCAATAGGAATAGATAATGTTGAAGGAAACTTTAAAAGAGGCGAAATAGTATCCGTGTATGACAGGAGCGGACTTGAATTTGCAAGAGGCATTGCAAGTTATTCTTCGGGCGATATAGAAAAAATTAAAGGATATCATTCGGATGAAATATGCAATATTTTAGGCTATAAATTTGATGATGACGTTATAATTAAAGATAATCTTGTACTGGTATAAATATGATTGAAGAAATTACAAAATCAGCAAAAAATGCTTTTAATAAAACAATGAATGCGCCTTCGAAAACAAAAAACGACGTATTGGAAAATATTGCAAAGCTTCTTGAAGAAAAGAGGGAGTATGTTTTCACCGCAAATCGGGAAGATTTGAATAATGCAAAAAAGCTTCTTGAAGAAAACAAGATTAATCAGGCAACATACAACCGCCTTAAGCTTGATGAAAACAAGATGCGTGATATGATTAAAGGTTTGTATGATTTAATAAAGCTGGATGACCCTGTTAATAACGTAATCTGGACAAAAGAGCTTGATAAAAACCTTATTTTAAAGAAAGTTTCAACCCCGATAGGGATAATAGGAATTATTTTTGAAGCAAGACCTGATTGTATTATACAAATATCTTCTCTTGTTATTAAAAGCGGAAATTGTGCAATCTTAAAAGGCGGCAGTGAAAGTATCGAAACAAACAAAGCATTGTTTGGAATTATACGGGATGCGCTTAAAAAATCGAATTACCCTGTTGATACAATAAACCTTGTTTATACAAGGGATGATGTTAAAGAAATGCTTGCTTACGATAAATATATTGATTTAATTATTCCGAGAGGGTCAAATTCTCTTGTAAAATACATAAAAGAAAATACAAAAATACCCGTACTCGGTCATGCAAGCGGAATTTGCCACATATTTATTGATGAAAGCGCTGAAGAAAACGAAGTAAATAGAATAGTTATCGATGCAAAAACCCAGTATCCTTCAGCTTGTAATGCGGTTGAAACAATATTAATTCATAAAAATTATCCTTATAAAAAATCGCTTAAAGAAGCCCTTGAAAAAGCGGGAGTGAAAATAATCGATAATCCCGAAAGTTATTCAACGGAATATGGCGATAAAATAGTATCTTTTAAAACAGCAGACAGTATAAATGAAGCAATTGAACATATTAATAAGTTCGGCTCCGGACATACGGATTCAATACTGAGCAAAAACAATGAAAACATTGAAAAATTTATGAATAACGTGGATTCCGCTTCTGTCTTTGCAAATTGTTCGACAAGATTTTCGGACGGCTTTCGATATGGCTTCGGTGCGGAAGTCGGTATTTCAACGAATAAAACACATTCCCGCGGGCCTGTAGGTCTTGAAGGACTTACAATATACAAATACAAACTGTACGGTTCAAACAATACGGTTGAAGATTACGTTTCAGGGAAAAAACAGTTCAGTCACAAAATGCTCTGATTAAATCTTATTCCCGTTCTCATCGTAGTTTTCTTGCCAAAAATAGTAGGAAGCATTAAAATCATATTGTTTGATTGCCTCATTCCAATCAAGATTCGAAACGGTTTTTGTTCCGTCATTGTTATATACCGTCGTTTTATCACGGATTGCTTTTATATTACCGCCGCAATCAAATCTTTGCCTTTCGGATTTAATTGAGCCGTCTTCATTGAAATTTGTGACCGTAAAGAAATCCGTGTTTCCGTTGTTCGGATATTCTGTTGTTTTTGTTAAAACCCCGTCACCCGTGTAACATTCAATTATTTTTCTTTCGGGGTGCCCGAAGAGTTTTTGGAAAAATCCTACAGGTTCTGTTCTTGAAATTGTATATGTTCCGTCAGGATTTATATGTTTTTGACAATTATATCCTTCTTCATCCGTAAATGTTTCCGATAATTTACCTTCGTAAACATTTTGCGGGTGCGGGGTTAATCTGTTTTTTCGGGTTATATCATCATATTCGCTTTTATCTTCAAGTCCGAACTCTTCTTGATTATTGTTGATTATATCGGGAAGAATGCCTGCCATTGCCAGTATGCCGCTGAAAACAGATAAGTCATTATTATAATTATTGATTTTTGGTATACTTAATCCCGATGAATTATTTGAATTATTAATCACATTTCTGATTGTGTTTGCGATAAACATATAACCCTCTCTTTTTAGTCTTATATAGTAACTAAAAAGATTTTTTAAAAAAAATTGCTTCATAAATTCAGGCTTATTAATAAAAATTAACAGGTATTATAAATTAAAAGCGCAAAAAAAAGGATGACTGTATAGTCATCCTTTTTTTATTTATGGTTTAAACTACTTTTTAGAAACCATTTCTTTGAATTTTTTACCTGCAGAGAATGCGGGAACTTTTTTAGCAGGGATTTTGATTTCCTTGCCTGTTTGAGGATTTCTGCCTGTACGAGCAGCTCTTTGTCTGCGTTCA
>CADBOZ010000118.1 GCA_902796515.1 uncultured bacterium
AAACGGCTAATTTGTGAACAAATTAAGCCGTGATGGATAGAATTAGTATTACGGAGTTTATAGAGGAGTTTACATGCTTATTAATGATGCTCAAAAAATTTATTTGCCAAAAAAGTCCTTAATATAATAAAATTATTTACAAAACTTTACATACTTGACTAAACTTCAAGCTATTGTGCCACATGGGATTAGCATGTTTTTAATTATGAATTATTATTTTTTTCAACCCATATGTATGTTTGTTCGTACATAGATTTAAAAGGATTATAATTATAATCCTTTTTTAAAAACGGATTTTTTGCACGCCTGTCGTATTTTTCCATATTTATAAAAATCATTTTTCTGAATTTCTTTAGCATTAAATCATACCCCCGTTAAAATACGGTAACTCCATTATCACCTTTTTTAATTTTTTTAAATCGGAAAATATGGTAATAAATCCGATATCTTTATCGGGTAAATTTAAAAGTTTAAATTACCCCGCCCGTCTATAATTATTTTGCAAATGATTTGGTTTATGTTAGAATTACTCATACATTGGAGAAGAGGGATAATGAAAAAAATATTAATAATGCTATCGATTGCGATAGTAGTTTTGGTTGGTATAAGATTTGCAATTACTAAATCAGGAGAAATTTCCAGAACAAAAATGCTGCAAGCTTCTGCGGTTCCGACTGTTGAACTCGGCGAAGTAAAAAGGCTTGAAATATCTGATTTTATTGAGATACCGGGAAGAGTGGAATCTCAGGATGAGGTAAATATTGTTGCAAGAATAGACGGATATTTACAAAAGAAATATTTTCAGGAAGGTGACTACGTAAAGAAAGGTCAGTTGCTCTTTACAATTGAACCCAATGAATATTTGAACAAATTAAATCAGGCGCGCGCTAACCTTGAATCGGCAAAAGCAAGCTACTATAAAGCAAGCAGGGACTATGCAAGAGGAGATGAACTTGTTAAAAAAGATTTTATTTCAAAATCAACATATGACGGATTAAAAGCTGATAAAGATGCGGCATCGGCTGCTGTTAAATCCGCAAGTGCAGCACTTGCCGAAGCGCAAAGAAATTACGGCTATACTCAAATAAAATCTCCTATAGACGGTAAAATCGGTTCTCTTCAAATCCACGAAGGAAATTATGTAACTATGGCATCCGGCACGCTTGCCACAATTACAAAAATCAATCCGATTTATGTTAAATACAGTGTTGATTCAAAACAGTTTGATAAATTGAGAGAAGAAGATTTCATTCCGGAAAAAGGAAACAGCCCGATTAAAGTTGATGTGATTTTACCGAGCGGAAAAACATATCCTATTCAAGGTGTTCAGGACTTTTTCGATAATAAAATTTCAACAACAACCGGAACGCTCGATTTCAGAGCAACATTTAAAAATGATGATATGGTTTTAATCCCCGGTGATTTTGTGAAAGTAAAAGTATATTCAAACAAAGTTAAAGATGTACTTGTTGTTTCTCAGGATTACGTTCTGCAAGATTCAAGAGGAAAGTATGTTTATGTTGCGGATGAAAATAATACCGTACAGACAAAATACTTTGAAGATGACGGACAGTATGAAAGCTATTGGATAGTTAAAAAAGGCTTGAATGACGGTGATAAGTTTATTGTTTCAAGTTTAACAAAACTTATGCCCAAAATGCCCGTAAAAATTTCAAATAATTCCAATAATGCACAAGAGCAGCAGAAAGAAGCAACAGAAGAAAATAAATAAGAGAGGGTAAATGTTTTCTAAATTTTTCATAGAACGTCCGAGGTTTGCGTTAGTAATTTCAATTGTTATTATATTAGTAGGCTTTATAGCAATGAAAAGCTTGCCTCTTGAAGAATACCCGACAATTACCCCTCCTCAGGTTATGGTTAGCGCTACTTATGCGGGTGCAAGCTCGGATGTTATAGAATCCACGGTCGCAGCTCCGATTGAATCTGCGGTAAACGGTGTAGAACGTATGTTATATATGACTTCGGACTCCAAAGACGGCTCATATCGTCTTACTATTTATTTCGAAGTCGGTTCAGACCATGATATGAACGTAGTTAACGTTCAAAACAAAGTTTCGCTTGTTACAAGCAGGCTTCCCTCTGATGTTTCAAGATACGGTTTAACGGTAAAACAAAACACGGGCGGCGGCGGTCTTTTATATTACGGTATATATTCTCCGGATAATTCCGTTGACCTTATACAATTGTCAAACTATGCTTCAATATTCTTAAAAGACGAACTTGCAAGAATAGACGGTGTAGCCGAAGTTCAGGTTTTCGGCGGAAAAGATTACTCTATGCGCATCTGGCTGGATAGCCAGAAAATGGCTGCGCTTAATGTTTCCCCGAATGAGATAGCGGCTGCAATTAATGCTCAAAATGCTCAAATATCGGCAGGTGCGCTGGGTACGGAGCCCCTTGTTAATAAAACCGATATGGCAATTACAATGAAAACTCCGGGCAGGTTAAAGACTAAAGAAGAGTTTGAAAATATTATAGTAAGAGCAAAAAAAGACGGTCAGACAATAAGATTAAAAGATATCGCAAGAGTTGAGCTGATGGGCGAAAACTATGTAACGGAAGGACGTGTTGATAACAAATCCGTTGCTGTTATGTCGGTTACTCAATTATCTTATGCAAACTCAATAAAAGTTGCCAGCGAATGTAATAAAAAAATGGAAGAACTGTCTAAATCCTTCCCTGACGGCATAAAATACAGTGTATTCTATAATGCGACAGATTCCGTTAAAGACTCTTTATCGGAAGTAATTAAAGCGATAATACTTGCTGTATTTATTGTTGTTGCAACAGTTTATTTATTCCTCGGCGATTGGAGAGCAAGTATTGTACCGTTTTGTGCAATTCCTGTATCTTTAATAGGTACGTTTGCCGCTTTTGCAATGTTCGGTTTTTCAATTAATACTTTAACATTGTTCGGGCTTGTCCTTGCGGTCGGAACAGTCGTCGACGATGCCATTGTTGTTGTTGAAAATGTTCAAAGGCATATTGAAAAAGGTAAAACACCGCATGAAGCTGCGCTTGTTTCAATGGAAGAAGTATCGGGAGCCGTTATTGCAACTTCTCTGGTTCTTATGGCGGTATTTGTACCTGTCGGATTTATTCCCGGAATTACGGGTAAAATGTATCAGCAATTTGCAATCACAATTGCGGTTTCAGTCGGTATATCAACGCTTATGGCTTTAACTCTGGCCCCTGCGCTTTGTGCAATATTTTTAAGAAGCAAAAATGATATGCCGCAAAGAAGCTTCTATGAAAAATACAGAGAATTATATAAGGTATACTGGTCTGATAAGCAAGACTTAAAAGGTTTTGAAAAATTAAAAGCGTGGGGTGAATTTTTAGCCTATGGCTGGGATGTATCTTTAAAGAAATTTGACAGAGCATTTGAAAGAACAAAAAATAATTACATGGAAGGTTCAAAATACTTTATCGAGGTTCCGAAAAGAACAATTATAACCTATGTAATTCTTGTTGCGGCGCTACTTATGATGTTTAAAATTATACCGTCAGGATTTTTGCCGACGGAAGATATCGGTGCTGTTTTTGCAAGTATTCAGTTAAAAGACGGTGCTTCTTTATCAAAAACAAATGAAACCACATCGAAAATTACAGATGACCTTTTAAAAACGCCGGGGGTACATTCCGTACTTACTTTAAACGGATTTAACGGTCAAAATACTTCAATTATAATTACTCACCTTGATGAATGGAAATCGAGATTAAAGCCTAATTTTATAAAATCGCTCTTTATGTCAAAAGAACAAAAGGCTGCGTCCAAAAAGGATGTTGACAGCGTTATTGCAAATATGAACGCAATAGGTGCGAAATATCCGAATATCAGTATGTTTTCTTTTGTTCCTCCGCCAATTCAAGGTTTAAGTATGTTCGGCGGATTTGAGTATCAGCTTCTTGATAAAGGAAATCGTACCGCTCAAGAGCTTCATACGGAAGCAAAGAAACTTATCATGAAAGCTAATCAAGACCCTAAAATAACAAATGTATTTACCCAATACAATTCTCAAACTCCGCAACTAATGGTAAATATTGATTATGCAAAGATTTTATCCGAAGGTATTGATATAAACGATGTTTATACCGCATTATCAAGCCAGTTCGGTACATATTACGTAAACGACTTTAACTTGTACGGTCGTGTATTCAGGGTTATGATGCAGGCTGACGAAGAATATCGTTCAAATATCAATTCAATAGATAAAGTTTATGTTAAAACTGCATCGGGCTCCTCGGCACCGTTATCTTCGATAATAAAAATAGAACCCGCTACAGGCCCATACGATATTACAAGATTTAACATGTATAAATCAATCCAAATTCAAGGAAGTCCGGCAAAAGGTCAATCTTCGGGTGATGCCATTAAGGAAATGGAAAAATTATCAAAAGAAAACCTGCCGAATGATTTAGGCTTTGCATGGTCGGGAACATCGCTGCAGGAAATTGAATCGGCAGGTCAGACCGTGATTGTCCTTGTGATGTCGTTGACATTTGTATATCTGTTCCTTGTGGCGTTATATGAAAGCTGGATGCTCCCTGTCGGCGTTATGCTTATTGCACCGATTGCAATGCTCGGTGCGGTGCTGTTCCAATATGTTTGGGGTCAGTCACTTGACTTATATGCTCAAATAGGGCTTATAATGTTAATAGGTCTTGCTGCAAAGCAGGCAATTTTGATTATAGAATTTGCAAAAACAGAACACGATGAAAACGGATTGGGAATTATCGAAGCCGCTGAAAAAGCCGCAATAACAAGATTTAGAGCTGTTATGATGACCGTACTGGCATTTATATTCGGTATTTTGCCGCTTGTATTTGCTGTAGGCCCCGGAAGTAATTCAAGAAAATCACTCGGCGTAACAGTATTCGGAGGTATGACGGCAGCGGCAATCATAGGTACAATACTTGTTCCCGCTTTTTATGTAATTATTCAAAAATTAAGAGAAGACACCGCAAAAAAAGTCAAAAAAGAAAAGAAAAATAATGAAAAATAAGACAAGAAACATATTAATAGCTGTAATTATGATGGGACTTACCGCTTCACCAAGTTTTGCTTTATTTAATTCAAAAAATAAAACAAAACCGGCTAAAGAAGCGAGTCAAGAATTAGACAAAGGGAAAAAGATTTTTTCTTCCGATAAAGAAAAGAAAGTGAAAGTTAAACCCGTTAAAGAAAAAAGACAGTATAAAGTAACCGATAAGGTAAAAGAAGAATATAAAATCCCGACTAATACCTATATGAATGTAGGAAATGATGCCGATAAAATGTTTAAGCTTTCGGGAGGGGTTGAAAAATCTGTAAAATTAAATCTTGCGGATTGTCTTGAGCTTGCTTTAATTAATAATCCGAGAATTAAAGCAACTTACGCCGCGTCCGAAATGGCAAAATATCAAAAATGGGAAACATTATCAGGTTATACCCCGAGGCTTGATTGGTCAACATCTTTAAACAGGACAAAACCAGATTTAAGTATGATGAAAAACTTCTCCGCAAGTCCGTTTACAAAATATACTCTCGGTACAATCGGTATAAGACAGCTTGTTTGGGATTTCGGATATACTCAAAACAAGTATACAATGGATAAAATTGCTTACGAAAAATCCAAAACCGAAATAGATAAAGTTGTAAATGAAGTGGTTTGTGCCGTAAAAGATGCATATTATAACCTTATGTATGCTCTTGATAAGAAAAAAACAGCGGAAGAAACTCTGGACAGCTTTACACAAACCTATCATCAGGCAATGGCATTCTGGGAAGTAGGTACAAAAACAAAAGTTGATGTATTGTTTGCAAAAACAAATATGGAAGATTCCCGCCAAAAGCTGATATCCGCGGAAAACAATGTTGATATTGCATATTCAAAATTGAATAATGCAATGGGGCTTCCGTTTGCGGATGCTTATGAAATTGACGATTCGATTAAATATGAAACGGTATCCATTTCAATGAAGGAAGCTGTTGAAATCGCAAATGAGTCACGCCCTGATTTAAAAGGAGCAATGCTTGACGTTGATAACGCAAATCAAGGTGTAAAATTAGCATGGAAAACAATGCTTCCGAGTATTGAGCTTCAAGCAAGCTTTTCTAAAGGCGGAAGAGAAGATTGGACGGATAAAGATTGGTATAATTACGGCGGTTTTTTAACATTTCCGACAGTAAATCCCGTATTACTCCGCAATCAGGTAAAAGAAGCCAAAGCTGCTTATGAACAGATTAAATATGCTACAAAAGCTCAAATAAATGATATTTATTATGAAATTCAATCCGTCTACACAAGATTGAAGGATGCTAAAGCAAGAATACCCGTTGCATATGCCGCTATGGAAAAGGCAAACGAAAATTATGAACTGACTTCGGGAAGATATAAAGTCGGCTACGGTGATGCAATCGAATTAAAGGATGCAGCTGTTGCTCTGAGCAACGCAAAAGATACATATTATCAAACGATATATGAATATAACAGCGCAAGAGCAAGCCTTGAAAAATCAATAGGACAAACAATTAAAGCTGATACGGACATTGTAGAAATACAGAAAGAACCCGAAGCGGATTTTGAAACAAAAGAAAATCAGGAACTATAAATCAATTTTTATAAGTTTGTTTGTTGCCTGTTCTGTTATGTATAATCTGTCATGCTGATTGTCGTAAATCATGCAGTACGGTTTTTCAATTTCCGCAAAAATGCTTACGTTATTATCGCTTGTGACTTTTAAAATGTTATTTGCAAGGTAATTTGCGATATATATATTTCCGTTTTTATCTATTGCAACCCCGATAGGCCCTTTTATCAGAGCGGATTTTGAAACAAGAGTTTTTTGACCGTGGATTGAGATTTTATAAACGGCGTTTTCTCCGAAACTTGCTACGTAAATATTTCCCCTGTCGTCTGTTGCAATTCCTGACGGAGCCTGATATTCGGCAAGTTCATCTTTTTTCATCAATCCTTTGGAATCGGAGTAATTTTTATGTTCTTTAAGTTTGTTTTCAAGGTTAAGTTCTTCCTGCCTTTTTTCTATTTTTTTAATAAGAAGAACGGCAGAGTTATATTGCGGAGCTGACTCCGCTATTTTTTTCAAGTTTTCATGAGATTTGGATAAATAACCCTTTTTATAATATATTTTACCTATGTTATACAAAGTTTCTGAGTCGTTCGGCTTAATTTTTAAAATTGTTTGCAAAGGTTTTAAAGCTTCATCATTTTTATTTAAAGACATTAAAATTTGTGCAAGATTATAGTTTGCTTCGTAAAATTCGGGATATAATTCTATTGCTTTGTTAAATGTTTCAATTGATTTATTAATTTGATCCTGCGCGTATAAATCTATAGCTTCATTATAAAGATTTGTGGCATCTTCTTTGGTGTCACAAAAAGCCTGCATACTACCCAAAATCAAAAGGGTAAATAGTGAAATTATAAGTTTCTTTTTCATGATATTATTATAATACTACAAATAAAAATAAAGGGTATATTTAATTGATAATTTTAGGAATTGAATCAAGTTGCGACGAAACAGCGGCTTCTATTGTTGAAGACGGAAGAAAAGTCTTATCTAATATTGTTTCAAGCCAAATAAAAACTCATGAAAAATTTGGCGGTGTAGTCCCCGAGGTTGCCGCGCGGGAGCATTTGAATTCGATTAACGCGGTTATTAAAAAAGCATACGATGAAGCGGATATCAATCCCGATAAGATTGATGCTTTTGCTTCAACCGTCGGCCCCGGACTTGTGGGATGTTTGCTTGTAGGTTTGAATGCGGCAAAGACTTTATCCGTAATATATAATAAGCCCTACATCGGAGTAAATCACTTAAATGCCCACGTTTGCGCTAATTTTATTGACTCAAATCTGACCCCGCCTTTTATTTGCCTGCTCGTATCAGGCGGACATTCGCAAATAATATACATTAAAGATTACGATAATCAAAAAATTCTTGCCTCTACAATCGATGATGCCGTAGGGGAAGTATATGATAAAGTTGCAAGACTTTGCTCAATACCATATCCGGGCGGAATATTACTTGACAAAATGGCCTCATCCGGCTCAAAAGATGCCTTTAATTTTCCCGAAGCACGCGTTAAGGAAGACGAGTTTTCTTTTTCGGGATTAAAAACAGCGGTACTTCGGGAAATAAAAAAATTTCCCGAAGATAAATTGCCGAAAGAAGACATTGCCGCAAGTTTTCAATATAGAATTTGCGATACTCTTATAAAAAAGACAAAATATTTTGCGGATAAATTGAATTGCAAAAAAATTGTTCTTGCAGGAGGAGTTGCCGCAAACTCAGAACTCAGAAAAAGACTTGAAGAGTTGAAATCGCAAGGATATGAAGTTCAGGCACCTGCTCTTAAATATTGTACGGACAATGCTGCTATGGTGGCTTCGGCAGCTTATTTTAACCCTATTAAATCAAAAGACTCATTACTCCTTGAAGTATTTTCAAGAGATTAAATTGAAACTATCCCCTCTTTTATCGCTTTAACTGCTGCCTGAACTCTGTCATCAACGCATAATTTTTGTAAAATTGAACAAACATGCGCCTTTGCCGTATGTACGGATACTATTAACTCTTGAGCTATTTGTGTATTTGATTTTCCCTGTACAAGGAGTTTTAAAACTTCCTGTTCTCTTTCGGTTAATCTTGTTTTAACATCATTTGATACGGTTGTGGGCATAATTTCCGTACATTCGGGTTTCGGGAATAATTTTAAAGCAAGATGCGCAACATTGGAATCAATCCAGCAGGCGCCCTTTGATACATTTTTTATGACGTTTGACAATGTAGTCGGGTCAATATCTTTTAAGCAATATCCGCTTGCACCAGCACCCAGCGATGCTATAACTTCCTCTTCTCTGTCATGAGAAGTCAGAATGATTACTTTTGTTTCGGGACATAATGCTTTTATTTGCATAGTTGCTTCAAGTCCGTTAATTCCGGGTAAGCCTAAGTCCATTAAAACCACATCGGGATGTTCATTTTTAATAATCTCCAATCCGCTTTCGGCATTTTGCGCTTCCGCTATTACATTAATATTTTCAATTTCATTTAAAGCATACCTCAATCCTACTCTTGTAAGCTTATAATCTTCGACTATAACTACCCTTACAATATCTGATTTATTAACGGTTTGTTGACTCATTTAACCTGTCCTTTCTTTTTATTTTATATTTATGGACTAATGTTAACTTTGAAAAAAAATTTAAGAAATTAGACTATTGTCCTGTTTTAGTATTGGACAATTTGGTAATGAACAAAATGTAGAGTATACGATATTTATATATTAAGTTTGAACTCACTTATAGTAATGGCAATAAAGTTGTCAATAGAACTTTAATTTTAAAATCTGTTCTATAAATTTATTTTACAAAATAATTAATTTTGCCTTAGTCTTTTGTTTTTTGTAAAATTAAATGGATAACTAATTTTAAGGAGGCAATATGGAACTGGACATAATAAAAAATACTGACCCCGAGGTTGCTCACTATATCGAGCTTGAGCTTGAAAGACAAAGAAATACAATTGAACTTATTGCATCCGAAAATTTTACTTCTCCTGCGGTTATGGCGGCAGCCGGAAGCGTTTTAACAAACAAATATGCCGAAGGAAAGCCATATAAAAGATTTTATAACGGTTGTGAAAATGTTGATAAAATAGAAGAACTTGCCCAAAAAAGATGTTGTGAATTGTTTGGCTGCGACCATGCAAATGTTCAGCCGCATTCAGGCGCACAAGCCAATATGGCGGTATTTTTATATGCCCTTAAAACAGGTGATACCGTTATGGGGATGGATTTATCAAACGGCGGACATTTGACACACGGCTCACCCGTTAATTTTTCAGGAATTAATTATAATGTAATATCATACGGTGTCGATGAAAACGGCATTATAGATTATGATGATGTTGAAAGGAAGGCACTTGAACACAAACCGAAATTAATCATTGCAGGCGCAAGTAATTATTCAAGAATTATTGACTTTGAAAGATTTTCTAAAATTGCGAAGAGTGTAGGTGCATATCTGATGGTTGATATTGCGCATATAGCGGCATTGGTTGCAACGGGAGTTCACCCGAGCCCTGTTCCCTATGCTGATTTTGTAACTACAACAACGCATAAAACATTAAGAGGGCCTCGCGGCGGAATAATTATGTGTAAAGAAGAACACAGTGCGGGAATTGATAAAGCGGTATTCCCCGGAATTCAAGGAGGGCCTTTAGAACACATAATTGCGGCAAAAGCGGTAGCTTTAAAAGAAGCTCAGAGTGAAGAATTTAAAGAATACGCAAAACAGGTTGTTGAAAATTCAAAATGTTTGGCTCAGGAATTAATTAATAACGGAATTGATATTGTCGGCGGAAAATCAGAAAACCACGTTATGACCCTCGACCTTAGAAAATTAAATAAAACGGGAAAAGATGTTGCAAATTTGCTTGAAGAAGTCGGAATAACGGCAAACAAAAATACTGTTCCGAATGACCCGCAATCACCGTTTATAACTTCAGGGGTCAGAATAGGAACTGCAGCAACCACAACACGCGGTATGAAAGTTCCCGAAATGAAAATAATTGCAAAAATAATTGCAGATGCTATACTTGACCGTGACACCAAAGAAAATTTAAGGAAACAGTCTTTGGAATTGTGTAAAAAGTTTCCTTTATATAAAACATTGTAAGGAAGTAGAATGATTAAATTATCACAGGCGCATATACTGGGTACAATAATAGCTTATCTTTTAGGAATATTCATTGTTCCCTGTGTAATATATTTTTCAAAAAAAGTCGGACTTGTTGATGTACCGAATGAAAGAAAAATACATCACGGAAAAATCTCCCGTCTTGGCGGAGTTGCAATTTGGCTTTCGGTTATGCTGACTTTTTTCTTTCTTATTTTATTAAGTTATTACCCGAAAGGACAAGGACTTTCCGCAATTATAACGGGCGGCTCCCTAATGTTTCTTATGGGATTTATTGACGATGTTTATTGTCTTAACGCAAAATTTAAGTTATTTATACAAATTGCAATAGCAACAATAGTAATACTTCTCGGTGTAAGAATAGAAATGCTGTATAACCCGTGGGGAGCTAATATTGACCTTGGATGGTTTTCATACCCTATAACATTACTCTGGATAGTTGGTATTACAAATGCAATTAACTTTATAGACGGTATAGACGGGCTTGCAGGTTCGATTGTAAGTATTTCATCACTTGCAATAGGAATTATATCAATAGTATTGGCTCCTGTTACTTCAATAAATGCACTGATGGCTTTTATCTTAATGGGTGCAATGTGTGCGTTTTTAACTTTTAATTATAATCCCGCAAAAATCTTCATGGGAGATTCGGGAGCTTTATATACCGGCTTTTTGCTTGCAACATTGTCGGTAAACGGTATTGTTAAGTATACCGGCGGAATATCAATGTATCTTCCGATATTAATCCTCGTCGTTCCTATGATGGATGTTGCTTATTCTTCCATAAGAAGAATTATGAAAGGAATAAGTCCTTTTGTGGCGGATGCCGAACATATTCATCATAAACTCCTTCATGCGGGATTGTCACAGGATAAACTTGTGTTATTGCTTGCCGGATTTTCGATGGTTTGTGCTTTGTTATCAATTTTTGTTGTTACAACAAAAAGCAGATTTATAATAGGCGCTTTGAGTTTAATCGGCGTATTGCTTGTATTAAACATCATTTCCAAATTAATTAAAAAGAAGGAAAACTAATTTTAGTTAATGACTATAATTCCCGAAAAACTTGCAATTCATAAGCCGTCCGAGGAATTAATTCACAAAACGGACGTTGAAATTAAAGAAAAAGTTCTTTTTAAAAAAGACTCCGATTTTCATTCAATTTATGTTGTCGAAAATAAATTCGGAAGATTTCTGAAATATCTTGATACATATCAGGCGGGATATATCGAAACTAAAGACTACAAAGGGAATTTGCCTTACATAAATTATTTTTTAATCCCTTATTTAATGAATAAAAATATAAAAGATATTTTATTTATCGGTTTTGGTTCGGGAATTATCATTAATCAGTATGAAAAAATATTTAAAAAACTAAAAAGAATTGATATAGTTGATATTGAAGAATATATTTTTCCGCTTGCCGAAAAATATTTTAATTTTAAAAATAATAAAAAATTTAATTTTTATCTTCAAGATGCTCTTATTTATTTAAAAACCGCCCGTAAAAAATATGATTTGATTGTTGTTGACGTTGCGGGAAATGAAGGAATTGATGAAAGATTTATAAGCGAAGAATATTTGAATTTAATTAAAAACCGATTGAAATTAAACGGAATTTTTGTTTCAAATATGCCGTCAAGCTCGGATATTTTAAATAAAAAGAACAAATTTGTTCAAAATCTTATAAAAAAATATAAATATAACTTTAAAAACATAAATTGTTACAGCGGAAAAACTTCGAATAAAATATACTATAAAACATTTTTCAATGTTGAAGAAGATGTTTTTGATATAACAAATTTAATTTTGATTTCATCCGATAAAAAATACGAAATCTCAGGTGATTATAAAGAATTAAGTGCCATAAATGTAGATATAAAACCGTATTTGGATGATTTGGTAACAAAATAATTCATTTGATAATATTATGATAAACTAAATTTATGAATAAAAAGAACGAACAACTTTCTTTAATAAAAAGCAAAAAATCGGACAGATTAAAGTATTATGTTGCTTTTAGTCATATTAACGTTCGTCCTTTGTTTAAAACAAAACTTCTTGAATACTTTGATTACGATATTGAAAGAGCATACAATGTTAATTTGTCCGAAATCAGCAAAATAGCCGAATATTACGAAATTCAACCGGCAAGAAGCTTTATTCAAAAAAGAAGTGAAGTAAATGCAGACAGTTGTTTTGAAGAATTTTTAAAACATGAAGATGTTAACTTATTAACAATTGAAGACGACAATTATCCCGAATATTTAAAAGAAATTCCCGATTATCCCGTCGCTCTTTACTATAAAGGAAATATCGAAAATATAGATTATAATTATGCGCTATCGGTTGTCGGTTCAAGAAATGCATCTGCCGAAGCTAAAATTGCATTGAACAGTATAATTTCAAACTTTAAAAATTCAAATATAACGATAATTTCCGGTCTTGCGTACGGAATTGATGCAACGGCGCACACAGCCGCACTCAATAATAATCTAAGAACAATAGGGGTAATAGGTTCGGGAATTGATATAGTTTATCCCAGGCAAAATAAAAAACTTTATTCCGATATAATTGAAGCGGGCGGTGCGATATTGAGCGAATATCCCCTTCAAACACCTCCCATGGCACAGAATTTCCCGCAAAGGAACAGAATAGTTGTCGGATTATCCAGAGGAACGCTTGTCGGTGAAGCCCGACTTAAAAGCGGTGCGATGATTAGTGCCAATCTTGCACTTGATTTTAACAGAGAATTAATGTGCATTCCGGGAAATATTTTAAATCCCAATACCGAAGGTATTTACCATTTAATAAGAAACGGTGCGGGAATAGTTTCAACCGGAGAGGATTTGTTAAATTGTTTGGGTTGGGATATTATAAACAATAAGCCGGAAGAAATTCAACCGGTTGATGATATTCAAAAAAGCATAATGAAAGTTTTAGAACTTGAATCAAAAACATTTGATGATATTATAACAAATATTAACGGTGATGTTTCAAAAGTTATGGTTGCTTTAACCGAACTTGAGCTCTCCGGCTTAATTAAGCAGGTAAACAATAAGTATTATAGATGCAAATAGGTAATTATGGCTACTAAAACCGAAAAATCAAATAAAACTCTTGTAATAGTCGAATCTCCGGCAAAATCAAAAACAATCGGAAAAATACTGGGCAAGGATTATATTATTCAGGCTTCGATGGGACATGTCAGAGATTTAGCATCAAAAGGATTGGGGTTTGATATTGAAAATAATTTTAAACCGACTTTTGAAATTATTCCCGAAAAAAAGAAGGTTATTACGGAATTAAATAAGCTTGCAAAAACGGTAGACAGAATTTATCTCGCATCCGACCCTGACCGTGAGGGAGAAGCAATAGCATGGCATGTTAAAGAATGTCTTAAATTTCCTGAGGATAAAATATTCAGAATTGTATTTAATGAAATTACTCCTCATGCCATTAAAGAAGCGGTTGCAAATTATCATCAAATAGATATGTTAAAGGTTGAAGCCCAAAAAACAAGACAAATTTTGGATAAACTTGTAGGTTTTAAAATCAGTCCTATTCTTTGGGAAAAAATGAAAAACTACAAACTTTCCGCGGGTCGTGTTCAATCCGTTGCGCTTAAAATAATCTGCGAAAGAGAAGATGAAATTGAAGCATTTGTCCCTGTTGAATATTGGAGTGTAGATGCTTTATTAAATAAAGAAAAATCTGATTTTACGGCTGAATTATCCCGTGTTATAAAAGGTTCAAAAGATGAAAAGCTTGAACTTCATAACAAAGAAGAAGTTGACGAAGTATTAAAAAATTTAAAAGGCAAAAAATATACCGTATCAAAAATTACGCCCCGCGATACTCAAAGAAAGCCCCAGCCGCCCTTTATAACCTCGACTCTTCAAAGAGAAGCAAGCTCAAAACTCGGCTACGGCGTATCTAAAACCATGCAAATAGCTCAGAAATTATATGAAGGTATAGATTTGGGTGACGGTGCACATGGTCTTATTACATATATGAGAACGGATTCGACAAGAATATCGGATGATGCCAGAGATGCGGCGCATGATTTTATTTTATCAAATTACGGCGATGACTATTACCCTGAAAAACCGAATGTTTACGCTAAGAAAAAGCAAAATACTCAGGATGCGCATGAAGCTATTCGCCCGTCCTATATTGAAAAAACCCCTGATAGCATTAAAAAATACTTAACCGCGGAACAATATAAACTATACAAATTAATCTGGGAAAGATTTATGGCATCTCAGATGACACCTGCAAAAGTCAAAAATTTAACCGTTGATATAACGGCAGATAAGTATATATTCAAAATGGGTTCGTCAAAAGTTGTGTTTGACGGATTTACAAAAATATATTCCGATGACGAGGAAGTTGAAGTTGCAAAAAAATTCCCCGATTTAAAAGTCGGAGATGAATTAAATCTTAAAAAATTGAACTCGGAACAACATTTTACCCAACCGCCCGGAAGATATTCGGAAGCAAGTTTGGTTAAACAGCTTGAAGAATACGGAATAGGTCGTCCGTCTACGTATGCGCCTATTATTACCAAAATTCAGCAGAGAAATTATGTTGAAAAAATTGAAAATAAATCTTTAAAGCCGACGCCCCTCGGAAGAGCGGTTTGCAAACAGCTTGTAGAATATTTTACGGATATTATGGATTATAAATTCACCGCCCAGATGGAAGCAAGTCTTGATGATATAGCGGAAGACAAACAGGATAGCATCAAGTTTTTAAACGACTTCTGGCAGCCTTTTTCAAAAACCCTTGATAATGCCAAAAAGAATATGACAAGAGTTGATGTAGAAACGGATAAAGTTTGTCCTAACTGCGGAAAGAAAATGGTAGTTAAGCTTTCACGCTTCGGAAGACAGTTCTTGGCATGTTCCGGATATCCCGAATGCAAAACAGCTCTCCCTCTTGACGGAGATAAAAAAGTTGAAATACCGGAAGATGAACCGACAGATAAAAAATGTGAAAAATGCGGGTCTGAAATGGTTATTAAAACAGGGCCGTACGGAAAATATTACCAGTGCCTGAATGATAAATGCAAAAAAAGATTTTCTATTGTTGAATCATCGGGTGTAAAATGTCCTGAATGCGAAAAAGCAGGCAGGGACGGAGAACTTGTTAAGAGAAAATCAAGATACGGAACATTTTTCTGGGGATGCTCAAAATATCCTGATTGCTCATATGCTCTCTGGGCTGAACCTACGGGGGAAAAATGTCCCGATTGCGGAAGTCTGCTTGTTAAAAAATTCTTGAAAAGAGGCAATAAAATTGCCTGTTCGAATAAAAATTGTAAATACTCAAGACCTATGGAAGAATAATGGTTGAAAATTACAAACTGGGATTAATCGGATATCCTATAAAACATTCTTATAGTCCGTTGTTATATAATACGGCTTTCAGGGAATTAAACATACAAGGTAGTTATGAAATACTCGAAACAAAGCCGGAAGATTTAGTTCCAAGAATAAAATACTTGAGAGCAAATAAATATTACGGTTTTAATGTAACTATCCCTCATAAAGTTCCGGTAGGACTGTTCTTGACAAGATATGACGATAATGTCAATCTGACAGGCTCGGTCAATACGGTAAAAATTGAAGACGACAGTACGCTCACGGGCTATAATACTGATGTCTTCGGCTTTATGAAAGCCATCCCCGATGATGTCGATTTAAACGGCAAAAAAGCCGTTATCATCGGCACGGGTGGTGCCGCAAGAGCAGTTTGTACAGGATTGTACAAAAAAGGAATTAAAAATATGGACATTTATACAAGGAATGTAATAAATTCATCCGATGTCATCAACGGTTTAAGAAATAAATTTCCGTCCGTTTCAATCAGAGGTATTCAAAATTCCTTGATGAACGGCTTAGAAGACGTGGATATTCTTGTTAATACTACTCCTGTGGGAATGAAAAATTTTGACGAAGATAACTCGCCAGTTGATGACAAAAATATAGAAAGCTTGCCGGCTCATGCGATTGTGTATGATATAGTATACAATCCTCTGGAAACCGCCTTGATTTCAAAAGCAGTTAAATGTAATAAAAGATATATATTAGGAATAGATATGTTAATCTGGCAAGCGGTTAAAGCGTTTGAAATTTGGACAGGAAAAACCCCTGATTTCAACCTTTTAAAGAGCAAAGTTTTTGAGCAAATGTTAATTAACAAAACTTAATTCATCATACAAATGGATGTTTTTTTGTTACAATATAGACACAAAAAAAAAATTAATATAGAATTAGTATATAATAAAAAAATAATGTATTAGCATTGGTAAAAAATGAACCCAAAAAACTTAAAGAGAAATAAGAATAGAGCGTTTACACTGGCAGAAGCCTTGATTACACTGGTAATTATCGGTGTAATTGCAGCTTTGACCATTCCTGCCATCCTTGTTAATACAGAACAACATGAATATAAATCAGCTCTTAAAAAAGCTTTATCAGCATTAAATCAGGTTATTGAGCTGAATATTGCACTTGAAGGTTACGGCCCTATTGAAACGGTATCAATGGAAAAGCCTACTACAGAAGACAGTTTGTTTATGATGTTTAAAAACAGAATGAACGTTATCTCAACATCGAGTGCATACGATTGGGGCGGAACGGAAAATTATACGTTCTTTACCGCTGACGGTATGAGATATGAATTTCCGACTTCACCGTCTATTACCGGCGGAACGTTTAACACATCCAACTCACACTGTGCAAGATCAGGCGGCGATATTCAGGATGATGCCGGTAACATTGCAAATCTTCCCTGCTTAATTATTGTCGATGTAAACGGACAAAGAAGACCAAATCCGAGAAAAAGTACAAAGAAATATAAAGTTCCGGGAACACAAGGTCGTTCAAAAATTCTGGATGTATTCCCGATTATCGTAACCGATGTTAATGCTTATCCTTACGGAGTTGTAGGTCAACGTGCAATGTTCCAACACGACTAATCGGCTAAGTTTAAGAATTGTTAATATTTTATAATAAAATTCCCTGTTATTTAACAGGGAATTTTGTATATAAATATTAAATTTATTCGTACCCGAGATTTTTGATTGCGATTTTATCCTTGAGCCAATTTTTTTGCGTTTTAACGGTTAATTCAAGATAAACTTTTTTATCCAAGATTTTTTCAAGCTCAAGTCTTGCGCTTTTTCCTATTGTTTGAAGCATTGAGCCTTTCTTGCCTATTAAAATACCTTTTTGACTTTCCGAATTAACTATAATTTTTGCAAAAATTTTATCTATATCTTCAAATTCTTTATAATCTTCAATTTTAACGGCAACGCTGTGTGGAATTTCGTCTTTAGTGTTTAGAATTATTTTTTCTCTTATGATTTCTGACGCTATTTCTCTCATTGTGGTATCCGATAAAATATCGTCATCATACATTTTTTCGCCAAACGGCATGTAAGATTTAATTTTATCTATTAAATCGTCTATATTTCTGCCTGTTTTTGCGCTGATTTTAATTGTATCAACGTTGTTTTCAAACATCTTTTTATAGCTGAAAATATTCAGCTCTCTTTTTTCCAAATCTTTAATTAAATCAACTTTGTTTGCAACAAGTAAAACCGGAGTTTTAACATTTTTAAGATAATTTTCATAAATCCACTTATCCCCTGCGCCCTGAGTATCTGTTGCGTCAACAAGGAATAATATCAAGTCCGCATCTTCAAGTGCGCTTTTGGATTGACCTGAAAGGTAGTTACCGAGCTCGTTTATGGGTTTATGAATACCGGGGGTGTCTATTAAAATAATTTGGCATGAAGAATCGGTATAAATCCCTTTAAGATTTTTTCTTGTTGTTTGTTTAACGGGGGATGTTATTGCAATTTTTTGTCCGAGTATTTTATTTAAAAGTGTTGATTTACCGACATTCGGACGGGCGACTATAACCGCTGTGCCCGATTTAAAATTTTCTTTTTCGGCTATCTTTTTCATGATTATATCCAACTTTTACAATATCAGATGTTTATATTATAATATCAATAGAAAAAAATAAAAGGTTAGTAAAACGTGAGCAGATTTTATTACAGCAGGTTTGTTTTCATAGCTTTATTGTTATTTTTAAATAATATTGCAAATGCGGTTAATTCGGAATATAAAAATTCGCTTGAAGGAATTGAATTCTCAAAAACAAGCGAAAGCAGTTACAGTATTAATTTGTATACTCAAAAAGGTTACTCCGAGCCGGTTAAAGTTATTAAGAAAAATGACTTAAATTATTATATTCTGCTTCCGGAAACAAAAAATGCCGCTGCTCCTTTAAAAATAGAGACTTCAGAAATACAGGAAGTAAATACAAAAATCTATCCTTATGCGGGGGTTGATGTTAATAACGGTTATACAAAAATTAATATCAGTACGACAAAACCCGTAGATTTTAATTTAAACATAAAACCAAAATTAAATCCTAAAATTAATCTAAATACCGGAAATTCTTTATCCAACGTTAAACCTCAGATTGTTGCAAGTAAAAAACAAGAACCTGTTATAAAAGAAAATATAAATACAAATAAAACCGAAGTAAGTAAAAAAACACAGAACTTAAAACAAAAAACAACTTTATCAAATAATAAACTTGTTGAAAATAAGCCAAAAAAGAGTGTTGAACAGCTTCAAAATAAAAAAAGCTCGAAAAATACCGCTAATAAGGTGAAGACTGTTTCTAAACCTGCTGTTACGAATAAAGTTATAACAAAAAACCCGACAAAAACCGTAGCTGCAAAAACAACGACAACAACAAGAGCAACAAAGCCGGTTAATAGAAAAGTTGCTTCCGCAGGTCTTAATCGTTCCGATAAAGAACTTATCGTAAAAAAGAAAACCGAGGAAATTATAAAACCCGAAGTTCAGGATACATATATAAAAGAGGACGAATACGAAACTAAAACAGAAATAAACGAAGAAATTGAAGATGCCAAAAATTCCGAAAACAAAGAAGACTTTTCCGGAAAACTTGATAAAAAACTAAATAAAAAACTGATAGCACAAAGTGAAAATATAGATACCGTTGACGGGCTTGATGAATTTGCATATGCTGCAAAACTTCCTGTTGAAGAAGGTTTTGTTGATATATTAAAAAATAAATTAAGCTATATTCAGGCAAGACTAACGGAATATAATCTGAGCATTTTTGATATTTTGCTTATGGTTCTGACGACAATTATCGGATTTTTTATTATGTTGTTTATTCTGTCGAACAGACAAAATAAAACAAATAAAAGAAAAGCCGATATATTCGGTGATAATTCCAAAAGCACTCTTGTTCCCAAGAAAAATTTAAATACAAATTCAAAAGACGAAGGTAAATATTTTGTTTTTGACAAAAATGTTAAACAAACAGGATTGCTAAAACCCGCTACATCAGGTGATAAAAAGAATTATGAGCTGTCAACGTACGATCCTGATATCAGAATAGGCTATAATCATTCTTCCGCTAAAAATAACGCAGAAAGCCAGAGTGAATACGATATTATTCAAAAGATTTTAAAAGAAGATGTATATGTTGATATTGAGCCTGCTCAAGCGGAAACAATTACAAAAGAAAAAATTGAAACAAGAGTTGTAAAAGAAGAAATTCCGGAAGAAAATATACAAAAGAGCAATATTGTTACTTCTCCGATAGCGCAGGAAAAAGAAATACAGAAAAAAGAAGAAGAATTTATCAAGCAAGAAGAAACGCAATCGGAGCTTGTTGTTTTATCTAAAAATGAAATCGCTCCCGAACGCGGCTTTATGTGTGTTTCTTATGAAAACAACGTAAGTCTTATCGGTTATATTTTTGATGATATTTTTGTTCTTCATAATTTCAAAAAGCCCGAACTTGAAAGTTATGAAATACAATCAAGATTATCCGAAAGAGATATTTCAAGCTCGCTTTACATAGTTAAAGTTGCGGAAGATAAAATGATTATCAGAGTAAGCAATAAAGCAATGAAGCTTGAATTAACGTTATAAAATTATGAAAAATGATATGAAACCTTCTTTTATTTCAAAGAAGAAAAAGAAACCAAAGTATAAAACTTTAAATACCAAGGATTGGGGAATTGATTTCAATAAAAACGAGTATAAGGAAATTATACTTTCAAATTCAAATCACCCCGAAAATATGTAAGAAGGTTTATTCTTCAGCCTTTTCTTTTTTGTTTGCAATAACCGATGAAAAGAATGCAAGAAGTATGAATATAAGACCGATTAGACCGGTTATAACTTCGCTTACTTCTTTAAATGACGAAATAAACATTATTATGGCAAGCGCTCCTATTGCCCAGTGTGCGCCGTGTTCCAAATATTTATATTCATGAAGTGTTTTCTTTTCAACAAGCAGCAAGGTTAATGACCTTACAAACATTGCTCCTATTGAAAGACCGAGAGTAATAATTAAAATATCTTTGCTTAGAGCAAAAGCACCCAATACTCCGTCCAGAGAGAAAGAAGCATCTATAATTTCAAGATATATAAAATTAATAAGGCATGAATTTTTCAAATTAAAACCGGAAGAACAGCCGTCGTTTTTGGGGGCATGGCGTTCCAATAATTCCGATAAATCGTTAACAAGTAAATACGTTATTATACCGAAAATGCCTGCAATAACCGCTTCATGACGGGATTGAGCGGCAATAAAATGCTGCGATATATAAATAATTATGAGAGTTAAAATCACTTCAATACTTCTGAAATGTCCGAGGAGCGACATCTTAGACTCTATCGGTTTAATCCAGTGAAGCTCTTTTTCGTGATTGAAGAAATATGTAAAAAATAACATAATTAAAAATGCTCCGCCGAATGTAACAATCGGGGGATGAGCTATATGAAGATAATGAGCATATTGATTTGAATCATGAAGCGCTATATCTATGACATTTCCTAAACTCAAACGGGAAAATATTGCAACAATTAAAACAGGGAATAAAAATCTCATTCCGAATACCGCAATAAATATACCCCATGTTAAAAACCTGTGCTGCCAGACAGGAGTCATTTTTTCAAGCTTAGTTGCATTAATTACCGCATTATCAAAAGATAAACTTATTTCAAGAATGCTTAAAACAAGTACTATAAATAATGATGCTAATTCCATACCGGCATGCATCTTATGAGCCCAAAGATATGCAAGAATTAAACATATAAACGTAAATATGAATGCTCCCCTGAAGTGTTTCATTTTATTCTCCTTTTCAGAATATTTTAACAGGCTATTAAAATATGTAAATCCTTTATACTCAGGACATTAAATTATTTTGGAACAAAATTATTTAAAATTTCGTCTAAAAAACAGATTTAAGCTGTCAATTTTAAAGGGAGTAAGAGGAATGAGCATAGATTGTAATTATTTGGAGCCGGAAGACTCGGAAGATTTTTTGAATGATGAAAAAGAGGAAAATTCGGAAGAAATCAAAACTTTTAATGTTATTACAAACAAAGATGAAGTTTTGCAAATGTACCTTAAAGATGTAAGCAGAATAAAGCTTTTAAAACACGGTGAAGAGTTTGAAGTAGGTAAAAAGATTAAAGAAGGAACAAAAGAAGAAGCGATTATTGCAAAAAAGAAACTAATTCAAGCTAACTTAAGACTCGTAATATCAATTGCAAAACGTTATACGGGGCAGGGAGTTTTGTTTACGGATTTGCTTCAGGAAGGTTCAATCGGTTTGATTAAAGCGGCAGACAGGTTTGATTATAAAAAGGGGTTTAAGTTTTCAACATATGCAACGTGGTGGATTAAGCAAACAATTATAAGAGCTATAGCAAACAGTTCAAGAGCAATAAGAATTCCGGTTCATATGGGAGATAAGATAAGAAATCTTAAAAAAGCGACGGTAAGGCTGTCTGTTACGCTCGGAAGAGAGCCGAATGATGAAGAACTTGCCGAATATATGAAGCTTTCTGTTAAGAAAATAAAAATGATTAAATCCGCAATTATAAAAGAGCCTGTAAGTTTTGATACACCTGTTGCTCAGGATTTATCCCTTGAGGATTATATAGCGGATAATGTTGAAAATATGCCCAATCAGCGAATTGAAAAGATTGATTTTAAAAAAGATATTTATAATGCGCTTAATATTTTAAACGACAGAGAACGATTTATAATATTAAATCGTTTCGGGCTGAATGACAGAAAAACAAAGACACTTGAAGAACTCGGCAATATTCTCGGTTTTTCAAAGGAAAGAATAAGACAAATCGAAACCGAAAGTTTAAAAAAATTAAGAAAATCGGAACATACGCAATATTTAAAAGAATATTTGCTATAATAATATCAACTATGGAACCTGTTTTAAAAATAGTAAATTTGGAAAAAACATATAAAGAGGAGCAAACTTTTTTGCAAAAAGCAAAAGAGCCTCACCTCGTACTGAAAAATATAAATTTAGAAGTGAACAAAGGTGAAATTGTTTCTCTTGCAGGTGAATCGGGATGCGGAAAAACAACCCTTGCAAACTGTATTTTAAAATTAATTACGCCCGAAAAGGGCGAAATCCTGTTTAAAGGGGAAAATATTTTAAAATATAACAAAGCTCAAACGTTTGAATACAGAAAAAAAATTCAAATGATTTTCCAAAATCCGTATTCAAGCCTGAATCCTAAAATGAAGATATATGATGCGCTTCAAGAACCTTTAATTATTCATAAAGAAAAAAATCGCAAAGACAGAGTTTATGAAATAATTGAAATGGTGGGGATTTCACCCGATGCGCTAAAAAAATACCCCCATGAATTTTCGGGGGGTCAAAGGCAAAGAATAGCAATAGCAAGAGCTTTAATTTTAAAACCGGAAATAATCGTTGCGGATGAACCCGTAAGCGCATTGGATGTAAGCATTTGCGCACAGATTATAAATCTTTTGCTTGAACTGAGAGAGAAATTGAATTTAACCATACTTTTTATTTCTCATGACTTAAATCTTATAAGATATTTAAGCGACAGAGTTGCTATTATGAATAACGGCGAAATTGTTGAATATAAAGACACGGAAAGTCTGTTTGAAAATCCCGAAAATGACTATACAAAACTTTTGCTGTCTTCAATAAGAACAATTAAAACCGTTTAAGCTCTTTTGTCATATTGTTTTACACCGGGGTCTAAATCCGATTTTGTAAGAACTTTTCTGAATAAAAATTGTATTTTGGGCAATACTCCCGCAAGCAGGAAGCTGCTTATCGCAACATTTGCAATTGTGTTGAAGCTTTTTGCGTACAATGCTTTTTTTGCAAAAGCTTCAACAGAGCCTGATTTAGCAGCATCCGATACAAATTCTTCAATTGCCTGCTTAAATTCGGCTACTTTTCCCGTTTCAACATATTTTCTCGGGTCACGAATATTGTTTTTAAGCATAGAAACCAGATTTAGTTTTTGCGCTTCTTTAACAAACGTTGAGGTCGGATTTTCGTCAATAAAATTTATAATACTTTTTTCATCAATTCCTTTTGGTAAACTTAATTTATTTTCTTTTATTTTATTAATAAAATCTTTACTGTTTAATAATTTAACATCAAGCGAAGTATTAATTCCGAAAATCTTTTTTGTTAAGCCGTTCAGCATTTTTTCAATATTTTTCGGGGCTAAATAATTCAAATAACACATAAGAAGCATTTTAAATGCAAGTTCGGCTTTTTCTTCCGGATTTCTTCCCGTTTTTACCCTGCCTGCGGTCAACCCTGCATCAAGCACCATCATTTTTTGCAGATTGGACATATTTGCAAGTTTATCCAATCCTGAAAAAGAAGGAGAGCCTTCCTTTTTAGAATTTTTTATATTCTTTAAAAACTCCTTCATACCCGATTGCATTTTGTTTTTTCCTTCAAATACGGGTGTTTGTTTTTTACTGTTTTTATTTTTTGTGTATAAAAAGTTTAATTTAGGAAGTAAAAATCCCATAAGCGCTATCGGAATTGATGTTGTTGCGATAAATTTAAAAGCCTGAAGATTTTGAAATGTTTTTTTATTATCTCTGACTTTTTTTAATTGCTCGGTTAAATCGGGAAGCTTGTCTTTGAATTTTTCAATATTAACATTTATTCCCTGAGAAGCGCTTTCCTTAAAAAGTTTTAAATTAATTTCGGGGGCATATTTTCTTTTTTTAATGAAGGTATCGCAAATTTTATTTAAAAGCGGTACTCCGCCGAGCCAAACTGCGGATGTTCCGTATTCATCTATAATTCTTTCTCTGGTTGCTTCTCGTGCAATGTACTTTGATTCTTTTGCATTTTGTTTATATGTTAAAGCACATTTTGCAACATTTTCAATGCCGCAATCCCTTACAAGAAGCGGATATATGCTGCTGTTATCTCCGAGTGCCGATACGATATTTATTAATGACATATTTTTCTCCATTTTAAAAGTAATAATACAAAAGCAAGCCTATAATCCCCGAGAAGAGGCTTAAAAATATTATTACAACGGATTACAAAGAAAAAATTAAAGCATCATAACAATATTAGCCTCTTTCGGGGCAAATATGCGAATGATGATGTCTGAATATGCTTTGTAAATTTGTCATAGGGCGATGATAACATGCTTGAATTTATTTTGCAACCCCTATAAAATATCTTCTTGCAATAAAAACATGTTTTAAATAAAATATATCTTGAAAATAGCCTAAAGTGGCTTTGGTGTGCCACAAGGGATAAGAAAGGATAAGAAAAATGCCAAAAATGAAAACACACAGATCGGCAGCAAAACGTTACAAAATAACAGGCTCCGGCAAAGTTCTACGTCAAAAAGCAGGTAAAGGACACTTGCTTGCTCACAAAAGTTCGGCAAGAAAGAACAGACTTACAGGTACATGTGAAGTCTTTGAAGGAAATTTGAAAATGATTTCCAAAGAATTACCCTATGTAAAGAAAGCAAGATAAGGAAGGAACGAACAAATGAGAGTTAAACGTGGAAACGTATTAAGAAAAAGACATAAAAAAATCTTAAAATTAGCTAAAGGCTTTATCGGCGCAAGAAGCAGAATATTTAAAGTTGCTAATATTGCCGTAATGAAAAAGCTTAAATATCAATACAGAGACAGACGTGTTCTAAAAAGAAACATGAGAGCTCTCTGGATTGTCAGAATTAATGCTGCAGTTCGTGAAATGGGCTTAAGCTATTCCAAATTTATGAATATGCTTAAAAAAGCAGACATTCAGGTTAACAGAAAAATGCTTGCAGATTTAGCGGTAAATGAACCTGATGCGTTTAAAGTACTGGTTGAAACCGCACAAAAAGGCTAATAAACAAAAGATTAAAATAAAAATCGGCTTGTTCATAAGAATAAGCCGATTTTTTTATAAAATGTTATTTAATAAGCTTTAAGAGAAGAAGTGTCCTCTCTTGGAATTTAAGGTAATGTTATCAAAGGAATACAATGCTGCGGGGCGTTTTGAAACAGATTTTGTAACTTCATTTGTTTCAACAAGCATATTTGATGCAAGCATCTTTTTCCTGAAATTTCTTTTATCCAATGTTTTTTTCAAAATTAATTCGTATGATTTTTGCAATTCCGTAAGAGTGAATTTTTTCGGTAATAATTGGAATGCAACAGGACAAAGCTCAAGTCTTTCCCTTGTTCTTTTAAGTGAGTATTCTATAATTTCTTTGTGGTCGAATGCAAGGGGAGGAAGCTTATCCACTTCGTGCCATTGAACATCCGCAACGCCTTCGGTATTTTTAACATCAAGTTTAATGTCTTCCGCTCTTAAAAGTGCAAAATATGCACAGGTTATGACACGGGCATTCGGATAACGGAGCGGGTCGCCGAAAGTGTATAATTGTTCAAGATAAATGTTTTGAACACTTGTTTTTTCTTTTAATACACGAAGCGCCGCATCGTCGATATTTTCCGATAATCTGATAAATCCTCCGGGGATTGACCATTTGCCTCTAAACGGTTCATTAACACGTTTAACAAGCAAAACTTTAAGCTTGTTGTCATGAATTGTTAAAATTACAACGTCGACCGTGACTTCGTGTGTTTTTGTTTCCGCAAATGTTCTCATAACCCCATGATATAATAAAATCTTATTAAAGGCAAGAAATACACTTATTATTTTTTTAAGCATGATTATTAATTCTGTGTTAAAATTTTTTTTATGAAAAACACGGTAGTAATGGCTCAATTGAACCCTATTTCGGGCAATGTCGAATATAATAAAAATAAAGCAATAGAATGTATTAAAAAAGCAAATGAAATTAAAGCGGATTTGGTTATATTTCCGGAGTTATTTTTGCTCGGATATCCAATGGGAGATATTTTAGGAAGGTATCCGAATATTGTTAATCAAATTTATTCGGCTCTTGATGATATAAAAGAATATGTAACCGAAACCTCAGTGTTAATCGGATATCCCGAAAGAAATGAAGATAAATTCGGAAAGCCTTTTTATAATTCGGTTGCATTTATTCAAAATAAAAAAATAGTTAAAACAATCAGAAAATCCCTTCTGCCGAATTATGCCGAACATAATGATTACAGATATTTTGAACCGTATGAAATAAAAAAAGAAGACAGAATTATTGAAATAAATAATGTAAAGTACGGGATTATAATTTGCGAAGACGGATGGAATGATTTTGAATTTTTTGAAAGAAATTTGTACCATAAAGACCCGATAAGCATCATTGCGCCGGAAGTTGATGTACTGGTTTGTCCTGCTTCTTCCTGTACGAGGACGAAAAAAGAACAGCTAAAACACAATATGATGAAACACACCGCCCAAAAATACGGCGTTAAATATATTTACGTTAATCAGGTCGGGGCAAATGACGAGCTTGTGTATGACGGCTTATCAAGAATTTATAACGAGAAAGGCGAAATAACGGCACAGGCTAAAGCGTTTGAAGAAGAGATATTTGAAGTTGATATTAATTCCTCCGGAAAAATAAATCCTTTGCCGAAAGGGTTGGAGTTAACTCTGAATTCTCAAAAAAAGTTTTCTTTTGACCATGAACCTGATTTAGAAAGAACATATAAAGCAATAACGCTTGCAATAAAAGAATATTTTTCAAAAAATGGCTTTAAAAGGGCTGTTCTCGGGCTATCAGGCGGTCTGGATAGTTCTGTTTGCGCTGTTTTACTTGCCGATGCGCTTGGCAGTGAAAATGTTTTCGGTATATCCATGCCTTCTAAATTGACTTCAAAAGAAAGTAAGAGCGATGCTGAAATTCTTGCGCAAAATTTAAAGATACACTTTAGAGAAATCTCTATAGCGGATATGCATTCTGCCATATCGGAAAAATTTAAAAATATATTCGGCGATATTGAAAATGATTTCGGCGGAAGGTATAAAACCTCATACACGGAGGATAATATTCAAGCAA
>CADBOZ010000119.1 GCA_902796515.1 uncultured bacterium
CCTGTCAAATCGAAGATTTGAAACGTCGCCTATCGACAGTTGCGACCAATGCTCAACGCATTGGTCTTCACTCCGGCTTACGCTTTTACAAAGCAATTAGCAGTGTCTTTTGTATATACTGCCATAAGCGATTGTATGTCGTTTGCATCTCCGCTTGTGAATACGGCATTTGAATCAGCATAATCACGGGTTGAGAACCAAGCAACCAAATGCCCTTGTAATTCATCAAGATTTATATTATAGTTCTTTCCGCCGAATGAGAATTTTTCAATCGTCGAATCAACTCCAACAAATCGCTGGTCAATTTTATTGTTTTGCAATTCATCTTTTAAATTCGTTACAAATTGAATATCAACAGTATTAAACGCACCTGTTGATTTTGTATAATTTAAATAAACTGTAACATTTGAATCCGTTGTTGCAATAACCCCATCTTTAACATTATCTGATGTAGTTAATTTATAACTTTTATCAAATGATAATGTATCATTTGCACCGTTAAAGTCATTTGCCGCGATAATTCCTTTATAATTTTTCAAGATATTAATTTTATTATTTCCTGCACTATCGGATAAAATCGCACTTTGACCGTATTCGGTTAAATTTATATTATAAATATCATCTCCTTCATCTCCATAAGCCCAAATAGCAGTACCACCATTGATATTAAAGGTATCAACACCTTCTCCGCCATAGAGTTTATGACCATTTCCTGCTTTAACATTAAATGTATCAACTCCTTGTTGACCATAGATAGTGTTTCCGCTTCCTTTTTTAAGGTTAATAATGTCATCACCTTCTTCTGCTTCAATTGTTGATTTTCCGCCTTCTATATTAAAAATATCTTTACCTTTACCGCCTTTGATTGAATTGGTTTCATCCGTATTTAGAGTTTCTTTTAGGTCAAATGTATCATTTCCGTCTCCGCCATTAATATAATGACCGCTTCCGCCCGATAATTCAAAGTAGTCGTTTCCTTCTTCGCCTTCTGCATTTTTATCGCCGGCTGAAATATATATTTTATCATTTCCCCCGCCTGCTTTTATTGTATTAGGATCTTCAGCTGTTGAAGAATTTTTAATTATATCGTTACCTACTCCTAATTGAGTGCTGCAAAAAGCATTTTCTTTAATTATTATTGTTTGAGTTGTTTTTGTTGTTGAATTTACACTGCTTATTGAATAACCGCCAAAATTTACTGTATTTTTTCCTGATGTAATATTAACTGTTGCTTTTGTATAATCTTCCTCTGTTCCGCCTGAAACATTAACGGTATTATTTCCTTTTGAAAGGTGAATTGTGTTTTGTGTACCTCCTGTAACATCAATAGTATTTTTACCGTTAATTGCATTTAGCGTATTTACACCACCGGATAAAGTAATCTTTTTATCGGAATTAGCATAAATTGTATTAGCCCCGTTTGTTGCGGTTATTTCATCTCCTCCGCCATAAATGGTATTATCACCGCCGTTTAATTTGATAATATCTTTACCTGCTTCGCCATAAATAGTATTTGTTCCGCCTTCAACGGTTATTTCATCATCTCCGTTTCCTGCTTTAATTGTAGAAATTGCATTATTAGTTGTTGCTTCTGCTTTAACGGTAATAATATCTTTATCATTACCTGTTGAAATAGTATTGAATCCGTATGAAATTGTAACAGTATCAGAACCTTTTCCCGTATTAATATAGTTATTTATTCCGCCATCTATTTTAACGGTATCACCGTCATTACCCGTATCAATCTTATTTAAAGCTCCTGCTTTTATTTCAACCGTATCAGAACCGTTACCTGTTTTAATATTATTTATATTTGTTGAAGCACGGTCAGCGTATTTTAAATCAATTTTAACCTCATCATCTCCTGTCCCTGTATCAATATCAAGAATAGGTTTATCGGCATAATGTGTATCAAAGATATTAATATAGTCTTTTCCTGCACCTGATTTGATATTAGCATACGAACCTCCGCCAATATATAAATCATAAGTGTCGCTTGAAGCACCTGAGGTTATATAATTAGATTGCCAAACGGTATCAAGTTTAAAATAATTTGTTTTATCAGCTCCTGATTTAACTTTAATATTATTTTCACCTTTTTCAATCAAAAAATTTACAGTACCGTAATCAACAATTGTATTGCTGCCCGAATATATTTTGTAGGAATTGTTACCGCCTTTGTTTGTAATTTTATTTATGGATGTACCGCCAGATAGAATCTCATATTCATTATCTCCGCCTTTATCAACTATCGTACTATTGCCATATTTAATTATATATGTATCTTTTTTATCCCCTGCATTTATTGTGCTTTTTCCGTAATTTTCAAAGGTATATTTATTTTCAAAATTGCCTGTTGTAACTTTTTTTGTGCCATATCCTTGCAAAGTGATATCATATAAACCATTTTTAGCAGTTATCGTATCATTAAAAAATGATGAAGTTATTTTATTGTAATCAGCAGAATATGTGCTATTTGCAACAATATTTACTCCTTTCATATTTTCAGGGAGAAAATCTTGTAAATCGATTGTTTCTTGTTCGCCTGTAGATTCTGTTATTAAAGACCAGCCTTTTTTGGTTTTTTTAACTTTACTTTCATCATAATTTGCCATAATTTTCTCCTTTATTTTTTAAATTGCTTAATTCCGCTTTTATACAATAAAAAGGTCAGTCCTATTTTATAGGTAACTGACCAATTTAATTCTATTCAATTTTTATATTTACAAAACCTCTGAAAGCAAGGCTGTCTAGAGCGTTCCCTCTTAGCTATCAGGGAAAGAGTTGATTTTTTGAAGTTAATTCCGTAAAAATTCATACGCAGATTGTAGCATAAACTTCAGATGTTTACATTATTGTTAAATTTTGGTTATAAATTTGAACAGTTTTAATACAACCTCGTTATAATAAAAAAGCAGGAGAATATTTTGAAAAAGATTTTTATTTATTTATTTTTAGCGTTTTATTTCGGACTGTTGAATAACGTATATGCGTCATGCAATTGTAATCACAAAGGCGCTTGCAATCACCATCACACTCATCATTCATCACAAAGCAGTTCTCAGCCTGTGTATTTAGTCAGAAGTGAACACAATACATCGGAAGAAAAATTCCCGAATTGTGCAAAACATTACATGAAAACCGACACAACAATAAATTATTATTCTGACGGCTCAAGAAGAACTTTTGTAAATTCAACGGTATACAATCAGGACGGCACAATTCTGGTATCAAATTGCAATAAAGTTAAACATGTTTTTTATAAAAACAGCCATTATTTTATAATCTGCAAAAATTCAGGATGTTCAATTATCAATTCAAAAGGCGAAACTATAACAAAACAAAACTACTCCAAAATAGAAGAATTAAAAGAAAATCGCTTTCTTGTAAAATACAACAAAAAATTCGGAATAATTGACATTGAAGAAAATGCAGTTGTACCCGTTAAATATCAAAAATTTCAAAAAATATCCGACGAAACTTTTATAACAAAATTAAACGGATACTACGGAATTTTAGACATTGAAAACAATATTTTAGTTAAAAATGATTGCGAAAAAATAAAACCCCTGCACAACACCATACTTTTAAAACGTTACGGAAAATACGGTTTAAATAAACCTGACGGCAGTGTTATATATAAAATAGAATTTGATAAAATTAAACCTTATAAAGAATTTATTTTACTCAAAAAAGATAAAAAATACCAAATATCGGACTATAACGGAAAATCGCTTTCTGACGAAAAATTCAAAAAAATTAAGCTCGAAAGAAATACTCTTTTTGGCATTATAGGAAAAGAAAAAGTAAAAATAACGGAATGACGGAATAAAAAATCGGGATGACAAGATTGCGCGAGTGAGCTAAGGGCGGAAGCAAAAACGATGAGTTTTGGATGACTGTAAAATAACAGTCGGTTTAAGAAGAAAGAACAGTGATTTTGAGAATTATTCAAAATCTAAATTCTTGATATTTTCTATGTTCGCAGAACAACCCCAATTTTCATCATATAACTTGTTCTCAAC
>CADBOZ010000120.1 GCA_902796515.1 uncultured bacterium
CGCAAATGCCGAACGGATATAATCCTTCCGTAATTCCTAATGCAGGATACAATAATGCGCAAATGCCGAACGGATATAATCCCCCCATGAACAATCCGGCTATAGGTTATCCTGTACCAAGCAATCCGAACGCTTTAAACGGTTCAAAATCGGATATGCTTTCGGATGCTAAGGGTAATACCATAAATAAATTAAATACTTCAAATGAAAAAAGTGAAAAAAATACCGAAAATACAAAAGCGGAAAATAAAACAAGCAACAAAGATGAAAAACATAAAGTAATTATTCCGCTTACGGATGAATATATTAAGTCTTTAGAAAATTATTTGAACAGTGATAATTCTAAAATTCGTCTTACAGGTATAAAGAATGTTATAGACCGCTTTAAGGAAGATGAAGACAGAAGAGATAATCCGAGTCTTGTACCGCTTTTAAATAAAGCTCTTCAAGACAGTTCTCCGAGTGTTCGTTTTCTTGCATTAACGGCGCTGCAACTGGATTATACAAAAGGTGATAACATAACCGTTCAAATATTGAAGAATATGGTCGAAAATAGTAAAGAAAATTACGGTGAGGATGCAATTCTTGCTTCCGAAGCTTTATTGAAAATTGCAACACCCGATGCCGTAGTTAAAGGCGGTAACTAATGACTATAATATCCAAAACAGCAGGCGTACTCAGTCTTTTATCGGCTTTAAATGATATAAATAAAACAAGTTTGATATATTCAAAAAGAGCAAGTCAAAAATCGTATGCAGACTCAGCTATTGCAAAATCAATCGGTTCTCAAAAGACAGCCTCTCTTTCATATAAAGATACCCGACGAAAAAATTGGCTTGCAAAACAAACGTATGATGCGGATATAAATGAATTTTTTGCCGGAATAAGCGGATATTTATACGGTGTAAAAAATACCGCCGCAAGATACCTGCCAAATTTTATATTGTCGGCAATAGCTATAATTCCGGGCAAAAAATACAATGTACTTGCAAACATAGCGGCAGCAGCTCTCGGAGTGGTTGAAGCGGTTGATTTTGTATCAAATACAACAAATGCAAGGGAAAGAACGGATTACCTTATATAATGTAACAAAATGTAAAAGCCAAAATATAATCATAGCAGCTTTTTTTTTTTTTTTTTAAATAAATATAAAAAAAATAAAAAAAAATAAAAAAAATTAGCAATATTTTATATTCACATGCATTATACAGAGTGTGTGGAGAATGCACAAAAAGGAGAAATAAATGATACAACCGAATTATTCGCAAATACCTCAAAATTTATATCCGCAACCATGCGGAGCAAATGCAGTAAGCATTAACATATATAATCCGCAAGCATACGGTTCTATGCCTCATGCAAACCAGATACCGTATAATTATACAGATTCTTTGTATCAAATGCCTCAAGCACAAGTTTACAACCCCAATATACAGACCCAACTTCCTCCGCAGCAATATTATTTACCCAATATTCCTCAGCAAAATCCGGCAGTAATAAATCAACCGGTTCAGCCGCAGGAATATATTCCGGCATATATTCCGCAACAAAATCCCGTTGCGGCAGTTCAGCCGACGGTTCAACCGGTTTTAGCTCCCGCACCTCAATTGATGCCGGACAGTGTAATCCCTGCTCAACCCGTTGTAAACAATAATGTAAATGAAACAGTAAAACAGAATAATCCGGAACAAATTAATAACGAATCAATTCCTTCGATTGATACCGAAAATCTTGTAAGAGATTTAAGAAGCAACGATACTTCATTTAAAGGTGATGCCATAAATAAAATTGCATCCTATGCTCAAGAAAAACCGGAAATAGCTCTTCAGGTTGTATCCGAACCTATTATGCAAGCTTTGGTTGATGTTATCAAAGAAGACACAACCTCTCTTGAAGGCCCCACAAATAAACAAATTGAAATTGCGGAAAAAATCAGCAAAGGCGAAGAATTAACTCCTGAAGAAGATGCTCTGTCGGAACAATTATCTCCGAGAGATAAGGCTAATAAAAACAGAATTTTTGCTTTATATACATTAGCGATGATACAAAAACTTCAAAGAGATGAATTATCGCAATATATTGAAACTCAAAAAGCAAACGGTGAAGATGCAATAGAACCTTTAAAACTTGAAGATTTAATAGGCTATGATGACGTTGTGAATGTAATCAACAATGATGCAAGACCTGAAGTAAAAGTTGCGGCAATTCAAGCTCTTGAACATGTAGCAGAACCTCAGGATAAGGCAAAAGTTGAATTAATTCTGGCTAATGCTTTAAATTCTTCGGATGATGCGGTTAAATCAGCCGCACAGGAAGCAATGTCAAAATTTGCAGCATAATATATAATAATGAATAAAAAAGGATTGTCTTTTCTGACAATCCTTTTTTTAATTAAAATCTATTTATTTTTAGCATCCTAAATTCATTTTTGAAAATTCCGTAATTCTGTTTTTGCCCGACTGTTTAGCATTATATAAAGCGTGTTCAGCGTATCTTATTAATGTATTTGATGTTTCTTCTATTTCTTCGGGCATCGGGAATGTTGAAATGCCTCCTGAGATTGTGATAGGATGGCGTTCCTCTTCGTTTGCCGGAATAAATTCCATTTTTTCAACATCTTTCCTGAAACGTTCAGCAAAAATCATTGCCTGTTGTTCGGTTGTTTCGGGTAAAATAACAATAAATTCTTCATCACCGTATCTTGTTAGGACATCTTCTTTTCTTACCAGTGCCTCAAGCATTCCTGCGATTTTTTTAAGCAGGATATCGCCCCATTCGTAACCGTACATATCGTTAACGATTTTAAAATAATCAATATCAAGCAGCAAACATGAAACCGGAGTTCCGTATCTTTTTGAACGGGATATTTCAGCATCAAGTCTGTGATTTGCGTATTTTCTGTTATATAAACCGGTAAGCTCATCGCAAATTGTTGATTTGTTCAGGTTTTTCTTTATTTCAGAGGTCTTTAAAAGAGCATTTAATCTTACGTTTAATTCTGTTTTATTGATGGGTTTTAAAATGAAATCATAACATAAAGCTCTTACGGTAAAATCTTGCGGAATACTGTCCGTCGGAATTAAAACCGGACATTCAAGTTTCCTTATTGCGCAAAATTCCCTGATTTTATCAAGTTCAAAATCTAAAATTAAAACCGCGGGATTGTATTGTTTGTAATTTTCTAATTCGTCAAGACCAAACTCTCTGACTTCTCTTTCAAAACCGTCATCAATAAGATTTTTTACGGTTGAATTCTTGTCATCTGTGTAAATTACTACATTCATTTTACTAACTTTCCATACTTAAAACATGCAAAATTATAACATATTTTTTAATATATTTATTCCTAATTCATTCAAATATATTATAGTATAGTGAAAGTATATTTATTATACTATAATGGGTGAGGTAGCGTCCTTATGGTATTGTCAAATCAAATAAAAAAAAGAGAAATAAAAAAACATAATTATGAAAAGTTTAATGAGCGCAATCATTTGTATTGTGATTATGTGAAACCGTCTCCCAAAAAACCGAAAAGATTAAAAAACAAGAGAAAAGGCAATTTTCTGACAAGATTGTGCTTTCTTTTAATTCTTAGTCTTTACGGCTATTATGTTTGCCCATACTTGTACTTTGAATATCTGAAACCGATTTTTCTGAACAGATTTTTTAACAGGAATATAAAAATTAATATAAATAATTATACTTATCCTACGAGAAGGTATCTTCATAACAGTTTTCTTTTGGACAGATATTTGATTGTATCCGGAAATAATAATTCAAAAGAAATAAGAAACATTAAAATGACAGGCGAATTTACGGATTTGAAAAATCAGCTTGAAGAAATGTTTAAAAAATATCCGAATTTACAGCCGAGCGTGTTTGTTTGGGAATATTCAACCGGAATGGGACTTGAAATTAATGCGGATAAGCAAATTTCAAGTGCAAGTATAATAAAAATTCCCATCCTGTTTAAATTAATAAGACTTATTGACGAAACATCAAAATCTTCAAACCCGATAAGTCTTACCGATAAAATGACATTTACCGAAGAATTCAGAACCGAAGGTTCGGGTAATCTTCAAAGAACAAAGGCAGATGTTGATTATACGCTTGATTACCTTGCAAACATAATGATTTCGGACTCGGATAATTCCGCAACAAATATGCTTCTCTATAAAATAGGAGGAATTGATGCTTTTAACAGATTTACAAGAAATGTAAGCCTTAAAGATACCTCAATGACAAATTGGCTTCCCGATATAGAAGGTTTAAATAAAACAAGCGCAAGAGAAGTTTCAAATATATTATTTAATATAGATAATCCGAATTTTATAAATCCTAAATATAAAAATACAATAAAGGAATATCTGGCAGGCACAAAAAATACTCATTTATTAAAAGAAAAGCTGCCCGATGATGTTATGATATTGCATAAAACGGGAAATATCGGCAAAATGCTCGGTGACAGCGGTATTGTATATACGGGGAACAGTAAAAAATACATTATAACAATAATGGTCGAACGTCCTCATAATAATCAATCGGCAAAAACCTTAATACAGGATGCTTCATTATTGATATATAATTATATAAATTTAATGAAATAATTTTTTTTATTTTTCCTTGACTAGTTTTATGTTTTGTTAGATAATCAAGATAATTATAACGAGTTATAGTGTAATCGTACGTAAGAATAGGAGTATGTTATGAGAAAAACTACACAAGCACTGTCATTAACTCTGGCAATGTTTTTAACTTGCGCCGGTGTAATGGCAAAGCAACCTTGTAAAAATGAAAAAATCGAAGTATATGCACATCCGTCTTTGATGAATGCTGATGCTACAGAAATCAAAGATGCTAATTACGTATACAGAATTGGCGGAAAGGTTTTAAAACAAAAAAACAGACTAGGCTTCACAAATAAAGACAATTTATATGTAAATGCTTGGTCAAGAGACCTTTTAAACACAATGAGCGTTAAAAAAGGCGATAAAGAATTTGATATTAAAATGCCGGTTTCAAGATCTGAAATTGCTTTCATGTTAACTCAAGGTTTAAACATGAAAGATTTAGGCTTCCATAAAGATTATACAGACGTTACTGCTTCTTACTGGGCAAACGATGAAATCAAAACAGCAACTGCAGCTGACGTTATGATCGGTTATCCCGATAAAACATTTAAACCCGATCAAGCAATTACTAAAGCTGAAGTATTTGCTACAATTGCAAAATTAATCGATGTTCCTTATTCCAAGGATGGTTCAGCTCCCGTACTTAACGGTAAGAGAGTACAAAACATTCCTACTTGGGCATACAATTGTACAAAAGAAGTTATCGCTTCAGGTTTAGTTGATAATCTTCCCGATCCTAAAGCATTATTTGAAGCACCTTACTTATCAAGACAACAAGTTGCTACTTTAATCGGTGAATTAAGATTAAAATACGGCGCTAACGGACAATTAGTAGGCGATGCATTCAAAGGTACCGCAGCTCCTGTTGCTGTTAAAGTTAAAATGATTGACAGAATTGATGCTAAACATTCTAACATTGGCGACAGATTTGCAGCTAAAACTACCGAAGAAGTTACTGTTGACGGAAAAACATTCCCGACCGGTTCTATCGTATACGGTAAAGTAGTTACTGTTCAAAGACCGGGTCTTCACACTCATCCGGGTTCTGTAACAGTTAAATTCTGTGAAATCCAAAACGGTAAAGTTAAAGCTGATTTCCCTGAAGAATTAACAAGCGCAACAGCTGATAAATTA
>CADBOZ010000121.1 GCA_902796515.1 uncultured bacterium
ATCGGGAATAATTGAAAAAGTATTTGAAATTCCATCCTGCGCATCATCAAACGGTAATTTTGCAACAGAAGCCAAAGATGCAACAGCTCCCGATGTATCTCTTCCGTGCATCGGATTTGCTCCGGGTGCCAGAGGAACACCCGCTTTTCTTCCGTCCGGAGTGTTTCCTGTCTTTTTGCCGTATACAACATTTGAAGTTATTGTTAAAATTGACATCGTGGGAATTGAATTCCTGTATGTATAGTGTTTTCTTATCATTCCCATGAATTTTCTTACGATATCAACTGCAAATACATCTGCTCTGTCGTCATTATTGCCGTATTTCGGGTAGTCCCCTTCAATTTCATAATCGACTACAATACCGTTTTCATCCCTTATTGTTTTAACATGAGCATATTTTATAGCCGACAGAGAGTCTGCAACAACCGACAAACCTGCAATACCTGTTGCAAAATACCTTTTAACATCTCTGTCATGAAGCGCCATTTGAGAACGTTCATAGCAGTATTTATCATGCATATAATGAATAATATTCAGTGTATTTACATATAATCCCGCAAGCCATTCCAACATATCGTTATATCTTTCCATAACTTCATCGTAATCAAGATATTCCGACGTTATCGGTCTGTATTTAGGGCCTACCTGTTCTTTTAATCTTTCGTCAATTCCGCCGTTTATCGCATAAAGCAAACATTTGGCAAGATTTGCCCTTGCTCCGAAGAATTGCATTTCTTTGCCTACAACCATTGAGGATACGCAGCAAGCTATGGCATAGTCATCGCCGTGAATTGACCTCATCATATCGTCATTTTCATATTGAATTGCCGACGTTGTTATTGAAATATGAGCCGCATAGCGTTTAAAGTTTTGCGGAAGGTTTTTTGACCACAAAACGGTTAAATTCGGTTCCGGTGCCGTTCCTAAATTTTCCAAAGTATGAAGATATCTGAAAGAATTTTTTGTAACAAGCGGACGACCGTCTACACCCATACCTCCGATTGATTCCGTTACCCATGTCGGATCGCCGGAAAACAGAGAATTATATTCGGGTGTTCTTGCAAATTTAACAAGTCTTAATTTCATAATAAAGTGGTCAATTAATTCCTGTGCTTCCGCTTCCGTTATAAGTCCTTTTTTGATATCGTGTTCTATAAATATGTCAAGGAATGTTGAAGTTCTTCCGATTGACATAGCAGCGCCGTTTTGTTCTTTAACTGCTGCAAGATACCCGAAATACAGCCATTGAACTGCTTCACGGGCAGAGGTTGCCGGTTTTGATATATCAAAACCATAACTTGCACCAAGCTCTTTCATTTCTTCAAGTGCTTTTATCTGTTCCATTAATTCTTCTTTTAACTGTATTTTATCGGGAGTCATTTCTCCGTCAACGGATGCATGCTGGTTAAATTTGTCTTCAATGAGTCTGTCTATGCCGTACAGAGCAATACGTCTGTAATCTCCTATTATACGTCCTCTGCCGTATGCATCGGGAAGCCCTGTTAAAATTGCAGCATGACGAGCTTTTCTCATTTCGGGGGTGTAACAGTCAAACACACCTTGATTGTGTGTTTTTCTGTATTTTGTGAATATTTCCGTTACTCTGTCGCTTACCTTATATCCGTATGAACTACAAGAAGTTTGCGCCATTCTGATGCCGCCAAACGGCTGAAGTGAACGCTTTAATGGCTTATCTGTTTGAAGCCCCACTATTTGTTCTAAATTTTTGTCAATATATCCTGCTTTGTGGGAGGTGATTGTAGATATAATGTCGCAATCCATATCGAGAACGCCGCCTTTTTCGCGCTCTTGATTTAACAGGTCAAGGCATTTTTTCCAGAGCTTTTTTGTTTTTTCCGTCGGAGGGGCAAGAAAGCTTGAATCTCCGATATAAGGAGTATAATTTCTTTGAATAAAATCTCTTACGTCTATCTCATACTGCCATTTTCCTGACACAAAATCCATTTTACATAAATCTCCCACAAGATGTTTATCAAACTATTATACATCAAAAATAAGTCATGTTGTAATAAAAATAAAAGAAAAAAATGAGTCTGTCGATTTAACAGACTCATCCTATATTTTCAATCAAAAAACTACTTTTTGTTAACAAGTTCTTTGAATTTTTTACCTGCTGAAAATGCCGGAACAGTTTTAGCAGCGATTTTAATTTCTTTACCTGTTTGAGGATTTCTGCCTGTTCTAGCTGCTCTTTTTCTTGATTCGAAAGTACCGAAACCTACTAAAGTAACTTTTCCGCCTTTAGAAACTGTTTTTTGGATAGTTTCAACTAAGCTGCCTAATACTTCAGCTGCTTCTTTTTGAGTAACTTTAGCTTTTTTTGAAATTTCTTGTACTAATTCTTCTTTG
>CADBOZ010000122.1 GCA_902796515.1 uncultured bacterium
CTCTATCGGAAACCGTAGAAATATAGGAGTCTACGGAAATATTGAGTATATACCATTACCAAAAAGAGAGGCAACCGGATATGACACTTATAGCGCATACTGGTTACCTGATGCACAAGTAGCTGTGATGGGTAGAAACGATAGAGCAGGATTTCAGGTTTGGTCGGCAGCGGACGGTTATCCGGGCGACGGTTGTTACAGGGAATTTCACAGAAAAGACTGCAATTCCGGTATGCATTATTGGAGAATAACATCATCAACTACCGACCTTGGCGATAAAATGCTCTATGATCCGGTATTAGCCATGAATCAGGTTAATTCCAATTCTGACCATTACACAAACTTGATTTACCATTTACTAAACGACTACAAGAATTCCCACAACGGAAAACAGGGTCTTGTAATGGTATCGTTTGATACGGAATTATACGGACACTGGTGGTTTGAAGGAATTGAATTCATTAAGCAGGTTATAAGAAAGCTTAATAACTACGTTCCTGAAGTTGAAATGATGACTGCAGGCGAATATTTACACGCTCATCCGCCGACGGAAGCTATTCAAATCCCTGAATCCAGTTGGGGACAAGGCGGACACTTCTGGGTATGGCAAAATCATTTAACCGAATGGATGTGGCCGATTATCCACGCTGCCGAAAAACGTATTATTGATATAGTTTCAAAATATGAAAAAGTTCCGGAAGACAAGCTTCTTGTAAGAGCTTTAAATCAGCTTGCAAGAGAAAATCTGCTGCTTCAAAGTTCGGATTGGCCATTCTTAATTACAACATGGCAGGCTAAGGACTATGCTACAGACAGATTTAGAGAACATGTTGCACGTTTTGAAAAAATTGCTGATATGATTGAAGCAAATGCAATAGACGAAAATGCTCTATCTGAAATAGAATCAATTGATAATTGCTTTGATACTATTGATTATAGAGTATATCTTCCGATTGATGAAGGTCTTCTTCCTCAGCAGGAAAAAAGACTTGTTCCCCTCTATGGCGAAAAGAGAATGAATGAATTCCGCGCACTGGGGGCGATAAAATAAAAAATAATTAAATCTGATAAAAATGCTCAAAAACTCGAATGATTTTGAGCATTTTTTGTATTCGCAGATAAACCGGTGCCCTAAAAACAGTATGCCAAATTTGACATAACAGCTGCATAATGCTACAATTCGTGCGTATAGGCGGGTTTTTCGGAAGAAAAAGGAGTATATTTTGTCAAAATCAGAAAGAGTATGCCAATTTTATAAGTTATCCATAAGAAAAGACGGGGATGTTTTTCCTTGTTGTTTGGGTCTTCCTTCGTCAAGGCTTGGTAATATTTTTGATGAAGATATTTTTAATAAAATTGAAACTGCAAACATAGATTGCGAATGCAGCCTTTATAAAACAAGGCCGATACTATCGGAAGATAAAATGGATTTAAAAAGGCTTCATATAATGTTCTCCCACGAATGTCAGGCTCGTTGTATTTGTTGCAAGCAACAAAAAGAAAAAATGCCGAGAGAAAAAGAGCATTTAGAAAAAATACTCGAGATTATCAAAAGATACAACCCGCGTTATATAACCGTTTTGGGCGGAGAAGTGTTAATACAAGCAAAAACATTGGATTGGATTGAAAATATAAAACAGGAATATCCTGATATTATTTTTGATATAGTTACAAATTTATGTGTTAATGAAAAAACCATAAAGAGAGCGGAAAAAATATTTGATGAGATAACGGTTTCGATTTTAGGTTTTACCCCTTATACTTACAGTAAAATAATGGGGCTTGATTTCAATGTTACTATGAGGAATTATGAATATTTACTCAAAAATACAAATATAAAAATGCGTCCAAAATATCTTTTAATGCCCGCAAATATTTATGAAGCACCTTTATTTTTTGAATGGGCTTTGAATCATAAATCGGAAAAAATATACTTGCATAACATTCGCGAATTTGAACAATGTTGTAATTTAAAAGATGAATACTGGGTAAAAACATTTGAACAAGTCGAATATGAAATGAAAAAATTACTTGAAAAGTATAAGGAACATATAATTAGTCAAAACAGGCATTTTATATCATTTCATCCCATAAATGCTAAAATGTTGAAAATTGATGATGATTACATTAAAGCTAACGGTTTTAAAGATATTATAAAAATTACATCGTAAGTTGTCGGATATAATGGAAAATGTTTGTTTTAATACGGTTTCAAACCTTCCGGTGCTTTACAATAAAGTTTTTGTATGCTATTTGTTGAAACAGTTTAAATATTTTTTTGGATTATGCTTCCGTAATAAAACAATTGTTACCTTTGCAGAAATCATCTTCAATATAAAAAAACTGCCGACAACACCGGCAGTTTTTAAAAAATAAATCCTATTTTCCTTACTTTGTTAAATAATTTTTTTGTCTGTTATAGTAGTTGATTTGATTTTGTAATGCTCTTGTTCTGATTGTTCTTTCCGTTTCAGAGATGTTTTTAGCATTTTTAACATTTGTCATTTCTTTATTTAAAGCGGAAATGTTAGAGTTAATTTTATTTAAAGTTTCTTTTTTCTTCTTTGCTTCAGCTTCGGCTTGAGCTTTCTTTTGTTTTTCTATATCTGCTTTATATTGATTTTTGATACTCTTTCTTGTATCTTTCATTTCTTGTTTTGTATTTTTTACTTCTTGTTTCCATTGTTTTTTCGTTGCGGCAATATCGCTCTTGACAGCTTGCTTTATGCTGCGATTTGTGGTTTTTACATCTGTTTTAACGGCATTAACATCTTGTTTAAATGCATTTCTTAATTCTTTTCTGAAAGAAAGTGCATAAGAAGCGGTTGTTGATACAATTAAAGCCATAGCCATAATAAATAGTCTTTTCATAATTTCCTCCATTTTTTATTGATAAACTATTTTAGTTTTATAAATTTTTCTTTTCAACAGAATGTTAAATGATATTGCCTAAAATTTAAATTCTGTAAACTTCTTATTTATATAGTACAATCACTTTATGAATAAAAAATTAATACTATACTGTGTATTCTTAATTTTAACGATACTGCCCGCAAATGCTAATGTTATTTGGCCGTCATTGTACATTGCAAAAGGGATGCTGAGTTTTAAAGTGATTATTGCGGGTTTGATTATTGAATTATTATTTGTTAAATATTTTACCAAAATCGTCTGGAAAAAGGCTTTAATAATTGCAACGTTAATGAATTTAGTTACGGCAGTGCTGGGAATAGCGCTAATTCCGTTGTCGGGCTTAGCCTCGGAGTTTGTTTTTGATTTTGTATTCCATGCTTACGATAAATTCGGAATAGGGACTTTTCATTGGAGTCACTGGCTTGTATCATATATACTCGTTGTATTTATAAATACTTTTATAGAAAGTTTATTTATAAAATTAACTTTAAAATTCAAAATAAAGAAAATTTTTTGGTGGATGTTAATTGCAAACGGGATAAGCGTTTTATTGTGTTTTTTACTTTTCGGCACGAATATATAAAATTCAAATAGTAAAAATAACTTCTTGCTAATAAAATCAGACTTTTAAAAAGTTTAAAAAAGCCTCGCAGCCTTCATAAACGTCCTGATAGCATTCTTCAAAGTTGCCTGTATACCACGGGTCTTTAATATTGCGGGGGTTCGCGGTAAAATCCAGCAGACGGTGAATTTTACGTTCGGTATCTAACCCTGTTAAAGATTGTATATCTTCAATATTACCGTCATCCATTGCTATAATATAGTCAAAATATTCGTAATCTTTTAATCTTATTTGTCTTGAATAATGCTCTTCAAAGGGAATATTTTTTGCTTTTAATATTTCACGGGTGCCGAAATATATACCTTCATGATTTATTTCATTATAACTTTCGGTGGCAGCCGAGTCGATTTCAAAATAATCGGATAAACCTCTGTCTGCAACCATTTTTTGAAATACAAATTGTGCCATCGGGGATCTGCAAATATTTCCTAAACATACAAATAAAATTCTAAGCATAGATTATTTTACCTTATTGATTATTATTCTTTTGCATTTTATCTTCCCAAAGATATGCGGTTTTTATGCTGTCTTTAACGGTATGACTTATGTTCCATCCTAAAATTTTCATTGCCTTAGCCGGATTTGCGCATAAAATCGCAGGATCGCCTTCCCGTCTTGACGTGATTTCATAATTTATATTTTTATTTAAAATTTCTTTTGACAGTTCAAATATTTGTTTAACGCTCGTTCCTTCTTTTGTTCCGAGATTAAAAACATCGGTCTTGTTTTCTTTTCTTAAGTATTTAACTGCAAGGTAATGTGCATCAGCTAAATCGCAAACATTAATATAATCTCTTATGCAGGTGCCGTCAGGCGTATTATAATCATCCCCGAATATTTTAAAAGGCTCTGTTTTCAAATAAGTTGATTTGATTATATTCGGAATAAGATGAGTTTCAATATCGTGCCATTCTCCTATTCTTGATTTTTCATCCGCACCTGCAACATTGAAATATCTTAAGCGGATTGATTTTAGGTTGTAGGCTTTATCATAATCATCCATAATATTTTCAATTATCAGTTTTGTTTTGCCGTAAGGATTAATCGGATTTTTCGGATGATTTTCATCCGTCGGCGAATATTCAGGCTCTCCGTATATGGCTGCGGTTGAAGAAAAAACAATTTTTAAGACGTTATATTTAACCATGGTATCAAGCAGGTTTAAAGTTCCTGAAACATTATTTTTATAATATTTTGCAGGATTATAAACGCTTTCTTCAACAAGAGAAAATGCCGCAAAATGGATAACTTCCGTTATGTCATAGTTTTTAAAAACCTGTTCGATATTTAAGATATTATTCAAGTCACCTTTTTCAAAGCAAATTTCGGGATTTATTTTTTTTAAAGCTTCAATTGTTTCAATGTGTCCGCTTGAAAGGTTATCGAAAATAACTATCTTTTCGTTTTTTTCCGATAGATTTAATACAGTGTGACTGCCTATATATCCCGCTCCGCCGGTAACTAAAATCATAAGCTTATCCTGTTATCTTAAAGTCAGACCTATGATATTTTTTTGAAGTCCCATTTTGATTTTATTTACTTCGTTTTGGATAACATCATCGGTCATTGTTTTGTTTTCATCCTGAAGGGTTATTCTGAAGGCTAAGGATTTTTTGCCGTCTTCAATTCCCGCTCCTTCATAGATATCAAAAACTTTTGAACCCTTGAAAAGATTTTTATCCGCAGATTTTTTAATTACCTTATTTATTTCTTCGATTGTAATTTCTTTGTCCGTAACAAATGCAATATCTCTTTGTACCGCAGAAAATACGGGAAGTTTTTTATATTTTGAAATACTTTCATTTGTTGCCTGAATAACTTCTTCAAGATTTATTTCAAAAATATAAAGAGGTACATTGAATTTCAATTTATCCGATAAAACAGGGTGAAGTTTACCGATAAAACCTATACTTTCTTTGTTTTTTCCGAGAATTGAAACGGTTGCGCCCTGTGCGGGATGAATAAATTCGTAATTTTTTCTGTCATTTTCATTAAATTCGGAAAAAATAATTCTTTTTGAAATTCCCAATCTGTCAAACATGCTTTCAAGAGCGCCTTTTAAGGTGTAGAAATCGTCTTCCTGCTTGGTATATAAATCATTTTTCAGTGTTCCGAAGATGCATCCCGCAAGCTTTCTTATTTCCGTAACACCTGCATCGTCTTCGGTCGCTTCCGATTTTTTGACATATGTTTTTCCGATTTCATAAAGTCTGAAATTTTTGTTTCCGTTATCAAAGTTATCTTTTACAACGGCAAGCATACTCGGATTTAGCATTTGCCTTAAAGTTGAATAGTCATCCGAGTGCGGATTTTTGACTTTTATTGCAACATCTTCATTCAATGGCTGGAAGAATGTGTTGCATAAAGTATTTCCGACAAGCGAACCTGTCATAATTTCGTCAAATCCGTACGCCAACATTGTTTCGTTTACCAATCTTATAATTTTGGTATCAAAACTTATTGTCGCACCTTCCGATATAGGCGGGATTTGCGGGGTCACTTTATCGAAACCTTCAATTCTTGAAATTTCTTCGATTAAATCAATTTCACGGGTAACATCATTATATCTGTAGCTTGGAACCTTAAATCTTGCAGCGCTTTCATTTTTGCCTGACAGTTCAAAACCGAGATTTTCAAGTATTTCAACCGAGCGTGATTGTTCTATTTCAATTCCCAAAATTCTTTTTATTTCTGAATTTCTCAAAACAATTTCTATATCATCCAATTTGGCATTGCCTGTTTTAGATATGCCTACAAATTCAGCATCCGCATACTTTTGCAAAAGTTCAATCGAACGATTAAGTGCAACGGGAACCATTTCAATATCAATTCCTCTTTGATATCTTCCCGAAGCTTCCGATGCATAGTTTACGCTTCTTGCGGATTTTCTGTTTGTGTGCGGAGTAAAATATGCGGCTTCAAGAACAATATTTTTTGTATTGTCGTCAATTTCCGAATTTAAACCGCCGAATACGCCCGCTATACAAACAGGTTTATTTTCGTCCGCTATAACAACGCTTTTATCCGTAAGCTTTCTTTCTGTTTCATCAATAGTAACAATGGTTTCGTTATTTGCCGCATATCTTACGCAAAGATAATTGTTTAATTTATCAAAATCAAAAGCATGCTGCGGAGTGCCGAGTTCAAGCATAACGTAGTTTGTAATATCTACGATATTGTTAATCGGACGCATTCCGGAAGCTGTAATTCTTCTCTGGATAAAATCGGGTGACGGTTTGATTTTAAGATTTTTTAGTACCGCTGCGGAATAATATTTACATATTTCGCTATCTTTGATTTCAACCTTAAAATCGCAGGGTTTTTCTTCAATAGCGGGAGTATTAAACTTTAGTTTTCTGTTAAAAAGAGTGCTTAATTCTCTTGCTATACCTATAACGCTCATTTCATCCCCGCGGTTTGCCGTCGGTGCGGTATGAAAAATGATTTCATCGGTTAAATTTAAGATTTTTTCCAACGGTTGATTTAATTCAACATTATCAAATAATCTGTTTAAAATCAGTATGCCGTCTTCTTCCTGCAATCCCGATAAACCGAGCTCATCTTGGGAGCATAGCATACCTTGAGATTCTACACCTCTTATAACGGCAGCTGTCAGCTCATATTGTTCTCCCGTTTTTCTGTCTAATACTTTGGAACCTATTGAAGCATAAGGAATTATCTGTCCTGCTTTGATGTTTTGCGCCCCGCAAACCACCTGTTTTTCAATTCCGCCTATATCAAGAGTTACAAGATGAAGTTTATCGGCGTTCGGGTGGTTATCTATTTTTAATATTTTTGCCGTTCTGATATTTGTAAATGCCGGTTTTTTATATTCAACTTCTTCCACTTCAAGCCCTGACATTGTTAAATTATGGGAAATTTCCTCGGGCGTAATACCTGTTAAATCAACAAATTCATTCAACCATTCATAAGAAACCTGCATATTTATATCCTCATTTATTTTGTATCAATAGGTTAATTATACAATAAAAATGTTTAGTTGCTAAATTGCTTTTCATAAAACAAAATGTTTAATATAATAAATTTATGGATAAAAATTTAAAAATCGGAATAGCGGGACTCGGGCTTATAGGAAGCTCGCTGTTGAGGGTTTTATATAAGAAAGGTTATAAAATTCTTTCTTATTCCGCTTCAAGTTATAAAAAAGCAAAAGAATTTTCTCTTAATGCGGATGATAAGCTTGAAGTATTAAAGGATGCGGATGTTGTTTTTGTTTGCTCGACAATTGAAAAGACGCCTGAAATTCTTGATAAATTGAATGATATTTTAAAAAAAGATACAATAGTAACCGATGCTTGCTCGGTTAAAAAGGGACTTTTAAATAAGAAATATAATTTTAATTTTATATTATCTCATCCTATGGCAGGGAATGAAAAATCGGGATTTGACGCAGGGGATGACGGTTTATTTTTAAAAGCAAAATGGCTTATCGAAAAAAATAATCCGACACTGGAAGAAATTATTAAAGATACGGGGGCGGTGCCGCTTGTTGTTGATATGAAAAAGCATGACAGGTTATGTGCCGAAATATCACATCTTCCCGCAATATTATCCTTCTTAATTTTTAATTCGGCAAGTAATGAAGCAAAACAAATAGCATCAAGCGGATTTCGTGATATGACAAGACTTGCGCAAACGAACTCATCTCTTGCAATAAATATGTTTAATAATAATCTTGATAACATTACGGAAATATTCAAGACTCTGGAAAATAAATTAAATGACTTGAAAAATATGACGGATGATGAGAAAATCAAGTTATTTAAAGAAACGGCTTTAAAAAGAGCAAAAATGTATGATAGTGACGGAAAAAATATATTCAAAATATAAAGAAATAAAAGCATTTTTTAAGGCAAAATATAATACCCTGAGCATTTTGGACAGGTATATTTTGCATCAGCTGACCGATGTTTTTATCCTGGGTGTAATCATTTTTACTTCAATTATTTTTGCATCAGAAACATTTACCCAATTGATAAAACAAATTTCTCTGTACGGAATACCTTTTCATATAGCTATAATGATGGTTATATTAAATCTTCCGCAGGTTTTTGTTTTGACAATTCCTATTTCAACTCTTTTTGCAACCGTCATGACGGTAAATGACTTAAGTTTAAAGTCGGAAATTACTATTTTTAAAGCATGCGGTATAGGAATTGCAAGAATTTCAAAACCGATTTTGTGTTTTGCGCTTGTGATGACTTTTGTAAGTTTTTTTATAAATGAATTTATAGTTCCCGCAACCTCCGTTCAGTCAAAGTCACTTGCTATTTATTCACTTGAACAAAAGCATATACCCGATAATAAAATGAATTTTACGGTTAAGGATATAGATAAAGAAGGAAAATTAAAACGTCTTTTTTATGCCCAATGGTGCAAAGACAAAACATTGAATAACGTTACGGTTATTGATATTTCAAACCCTAAAAATATCCAGATAATTCAAGCCAAAAAAGGTTCGGCTGCCGATTACGGATGGAAATTTGATAACGGCGTAATTTATACGATTTCAAAAAACGGAAAAATATTTAATACAAGCCTGTTTGAAGAATCAAATGTAACTTTCGGAATAGGCGACGTTAATGAAATGGTTAAAGAAACAACGAATGAATTTAACTTCTTTAAGCTGATGCGCCATATAAACAAAAATAAAACTAATTTTGAAAAGAAGGAATTATTGGATTACAAAGTAAATCTTTTCGATAAACTTGCCTTGCCCGCAACAACGCTGGCTCTTGCACTTATAGGTATTCCGCTTGCAATTACTCCGCCGAGAGTAAGATATAACAGAGGATTTTTATTTAGTATTTTTATAATATTTATTTACTATATGCTGAGAGCTTTTGCTCTAAACCTCGGAACAACGGGAAAAATTCCGCCCTGTTTGGCCGCCTGGCTTCCGGTGTTGATAATTACAATTATAGGCGGTTTATTGTTCCGCAAAAAAGCATACAAGGTTTAACCGCCCTTTGTTGAAAACAACACAACCTTGGATAAAATGTCTTTGAAATCTTCAGCCATAACGTCTGCAAAATCACGCGGATCAATTTGAGTCATAACTATTTGAGTTAAATTTTCGGGTAATTCTTTAATCATCGGAATTAAAAATTCCTGTTCAAGATTTCCCATCATTTTTATTTTATCTTCCTTCATTAATAATTCCATCGGGCGGGATATATCTTTGTTGTCGATTAAATACAGGAGTTTATTATCCTGATCTATTATTCCGTTTATGAGTCCGATTTTATTATTTCTTTCCAAAGAAAGTAAAAATCTCTGATAGTCATCATCTTCCATTTTTTCAAGATTGGTGAGATATTCGCCTTTTGTTTTGCCTTCGTATTCGCTTCCGAGCGAATTAATCATTATTTTTTCAAGGGATTTTTGATCCATACCCTCGAAATAACTTTGAGCGTATCTTCTTTCAATATCCGGCTGCTTTATGAATTTGTCCATTGAATCTTCTTCCATGAGTGATAAAATGTCGACAACATTGAATTTTTCAAGCACCATGTTTGAAAGAGTTTCGGTTGGCAGCTCCTGACACATTGACATGATTTTTTCATCCGTAAAGAAATTCAGTCCCATTGAAAGCTGTTCGGGAGTTAAATATATAAGTAAATTATCGACATCCGACTCGGACATATTTTGCAAAATTATTAATTTATTTTCAACATTTGATAATTTAAAAATTTCAAGTAATTTATCGGGGTCTGAAAGAATTTTTTTATATTCTTCGGCTTTGCTGTTGCCCTGTTCGGCTTCAGCCTCCATTATCTCCTCAAAGTTCATATTTGCGTATTGCTGAACTTTTTGAGGAGGAATTCCGAAGAATTTATTCAGTAATGAAAAATCTACCTGAAGCTCAATCAAAATTTTTACCTGTGTTTATGTATCTTATATCCTATATATAAAAAGTATATTAAAAATTGAATATTTACACTTTTTTTAAAATCGCAATAAAAATTTACATATTTAAAATATTTTTTAAGGCATTCTGATTAAGATATCCTGCGGATAAACTTCATTAATCATTTCGTCCGTCGCATCAAGTATACAAAAAGCAAAATCTTTATTGTTTTTGTCTATTTTTAAATCTTCAAAAGAAATTTTAAGTTCAATAATTTCATCATACTTAATGCTTGATTTTTTTGAAGATGCTTTAGCCCAAAGACCGAAGTCTATAGCTTGATTTAAGAATATTCTGGATATTTCTTTTTCATTAAAAATAAGTCTTAATTCGTTCGAAAAATGATTTTTAATAATAGGATAAGTGTTTTCGTTTTTATTTACAAAACGCACGGGGGAGTAGTGATTTGCGTATTTATTTATGATATAAATTGCAATTTGATTTTCTATTTTATCGTAAGCAATTTTAACAGAGTTTCTGTTTAACTCTATTCTTAAATACAAATAGTCGTCATCCGCACCGAAATATATATTTTTAATAAGCTTTGTAACGTCCGAAGTCGGACTGTCGGGAATAAAAATATGCCCTGCTTTTTCCCATTCGTTTTTTGCATCTTTAATATCGCAGCATAGTGACGGTGAGATTTTTCCTGCCGGATTTTTAAGGGATTTTGTTGTTGAAATTGTAAGCGGAATTTTTAAATAATCCGGAATTTCAAGTTCTAAAATTCTGTAAACATTCATTAAATGATTTCTGAACAAGAAATCAAAAATGTCATCGTTTTTGGACTTGTTTGGCTCTCCGTACCACCAGTACCAATCACTGCTTTCCGATATTAATATTTCCTTATAGGCATTTTTTATTTTTTCTTCACTGACAGTATCTTTATTATTCTTTCGATAATTTTCAAAATCGGCGCAAACGCTTGACAGATATAGCCATGCAACATTTTTAACCGATTCCGATATCCATAAATCAAAATTCCTGTTTATCCAGGAACCCGAGCTTAAATTTTTAATTTTTTCGGGAGAATTTTTATCAATAAAATCACTTACCGTAACTGTTTTCAAAGTTTCATCCGAGCAAATTAAGCCATATAATTCTTTTAAGAAATAATTTCCGTCGTCAGGGTATGTTTCCCAGCAATTTTCTCCGTCAAGAGCAATTGTCAGAATGTGATTTTCTTTCGGCGAATTTTGTAATTTTGTTTGAATGGTTTTAATTTTTTCATATATGTCGGCTGCCGCTTGTTTCGGTTCGTAGTTTCCGCAGGAAAAATTCAATAATCCCGCAAAAAAAGCATCCCTAAAAATAATATTTAACGGATTTTTTGTATCTGTAACATAATTAATATCGAGTCTGAACGGGTCTTCAAGATTTCCGTCAAAATCCCTTATAAACTCTTTACCTAATGTTTTCGATAAAATTCCTTCGTCTAAAACAGTCCATTTTAAGCCTTGTTTTGCTATAAAGTCAGTCGTATCTTCGGACACACACTGTTCGGGCAGCCATAACCCTTTGGGTTTAATGCCGAAAATTTCTTCGTATTTTTCAATTGCAAGATTAATCTGTTCTTTAGCGTCTTCCATTCTTGAAAAATCATCCGGTAAATTGTTTAAATTTTTGATTTCCTTATCCTTAAAATTAATAAGTAAAGGTAAAATCGGGTGATAATAAGGACTTATCGATACTTCTATTTTGTTTTCAAGCTGATATTTTTTATATTCTTTTAAAATTCTCTTTATTATATCAAGCTGAATTTCATATATTTTGAGCCTGTCTTCAAATGTGTAATTTTTTTCTTTTTCATATAAATTTTTTAACTCCGGATAGTCCTCTATAAAGGTTTCATCTATCCATAGAAGCGTAAAATTTGCCATGATATCGGAATATTCCTGCAAATTAAAAATATCGGGAACAAATTTTGTTGCCTGTGTTCTTCTGTTATACAACTCGGAAAAATACGGTCTTTTTAGCACCATATTTTTATAGTTCAAATCAAAATAGTTATTTAAAATAAATAATTTATCGTCATTTGTAAGTTCTTCTTTATCTTTCAGAAGGAGTTTTAAGTGTAAATCTTTTGCGCCCGCAGCGTATTTTTGAAGAGAGCCCAATAAAACAGGAGAAAAATCAAAGTTGAGTTTTAAATTTTTGAATAAATCAACTTTTTTAAGCATATCAAGGTAATCCTTTGAAGCGTGAAGTCTTACCCACGGCAAAAGAAAATCTCCGTTCGGATTTGATTGGTAGTTCGGCTGATGAAAATGCCAGATAAATGCTATACTTAAATTCTTCATATCCGATTATAGCATGTTTTTGTATTTGAACGCTCTATGTCTTTTTTGATTTTAAAAAATCAACCTCGGGATTTATTTTTTTGTCTAAATTACATCTTTTGATTGATGAGTTTGAATATAAATTTAGACTATATTATTGATGTGGAGGTTTATAATTTAACTTCCTCGATGATGGTAAGAGGTAGGTATTCAATAAGATGACACAGGGCATAGTTTCAAGCCTTAATATTACATTAGCACGCATGAGTTCAATTGAAAGCAACTTCAGTGCGTTAGAAGGAATGTCCGAAAAAATTAATTCTTCGGGCATATTGAATACCAATGCGGTTTTAAAGGGAGAAGGCGTTAGTCCGGTTCAGGATAACAGAGATTTTAAAACGATACTTGATGAAAAAATGGCAAAAGCAAACAGAATTGAAAATATTGCCGAAAATGAGCCAAAAGAAATCAATCCTGCTAAAAAGAGTTTTGAAGAAATAATTGAACAGGAAAAAGACAGACTATCTCCGCTTCAAAAGGCTGCATTAAACCTGAAGTCAAAAATTGATTTGAAATCCCAGAGTACAAATGTTGATGAAATTATACAGGTATTTGCGGATAAATATAATGTTGACAGCGATTTTATTAAAGCAATAATTCAACAGGAATCAGGATTTAATGCTAATGCCAAGAGCAAAAAAGGTGCTATGGGTTTAATGCAGCTTATGCCCGCAACCGCAAAATCTCTCGGGGTTGTTGATGCTTTTAATCCGACGGAAAATATAGAAGGCGGAGTGAAGTATTTTAAGGGTCTTTTGGACAGATTTGATAACGATGAAAGATTGGCGCTTGCGGCATACAATGCAGGCCCTAACGCAGTTAAAAGATATGGCGGTATACCTCCGTACAAGGAAACACAAAATTATGTAAATTCAATAATGTCTGCGTATAACAAAATTAAAGGAGCTTCTTTATGATTACAAGGGGAATAAGTTCATTAGCAAAAGGTATGCAGGCAATGATTGATTTGGAAGATATTACGGCGCACAATCTTGCCAATGTTACCACATCCGGCTTTAAAAGAACAAATGTGACTTTTCAGGATATTATGCAGGGGAATGTTTTAACTAAAAATCAAAACGGAACATACAAGGATGTGGGAAGCTTGAGTATTGGGGCAAGAGCGGACAGAACTTATATAGATTTTTCTCAGGGCGGACTTCAAGAGTCCGGAAATAAGCTTGATGTTGCATTTCAGGGCGATGGCTTCTTTAAAATAAGATTTCAGGATGTAAGAGATGATGCGCCGTATGATGAAAAAAATTATTACTATCAAAGAACGGGACATTTTGCACTTACCGATGAAAATTATTTGATAAATAAAGAGGGTGATTATGTTATGGATACGAGAAACAGACGTATCAGAATAACCCGTGACCCTGATACCGATGATATCAACGAAATGAACAGACTTGAAATTGCAAAAGACTTAATCATAGGTGAAAACGGTCAAATAAGTCTGTGTAATGCAAATTTTACCGCCAATTTGCAAAAAATTCAAATATGCGACTTTCAGGATAAAACAAAAATTTCAAGCATCGGGCAGGGAAAATACTTACCGATATTTGGTGAAGATGCAGGATTATATACCAAAGGTGACGGAACTTATTCTCTCCAGCAGGGAATGGTTGAAATGTCGAATGCCAACACGATAAAAGAAATGCTAAATTCAATAAACGTTTCAAGAGGATATGAAACAATGAGTACAATGCTTAAACGTGAAAGCGACACAGTCCAGCAAGCAATCAGTTTAGGAAATATTTCAAACAGATAGGAGATTTACCGTAAAATGTTAAGAGCACTTACAACAGCAGCAACAGGGATGATAGCTCAACAAAATAACTTGGATGTTATTTCTCATAACATTGCCAACTTATCTACATACGGATACAAGAAAGTAAGAGCGGAATTTCAGGATTTATTAAGTCAGATATACAGAACACCCGGTGCTCAAATGGGGCAGGGTACATATCAGCCGGTTGGTATTGAAATAGGGCTCGGTGTTAAAACATCCGCCACTACAAGAATTTTTACCGTAGGAACACTTCAATCTACGGACAGACAGCTTGATATGGCGATAGCGGGCGACGGATTTTTCCAAATTACACTTGACGACGGTTCAATTGCATATACCCGCGACGGTGCATGGCAAATGGATGCAAACGGACAAATTGTAACATCAGACGGTTATCAACTTCAACCGCCCATAACAATTCCCGTTAATGCAAAAGAAATAACCGTTTCGCAAGCAGGGATTGTGTCTTGTACAACGGGAACAAACTCGGAGCAAACACAACTGGGTCAAATTCAGCTTGTTAAATTCCAAAACCCGTCAGGACTTCTTGCCATAGGTCATAACTTATACAGAGAAACTCAAGCCTCGGGAACTCCGCTTCAGGGAACTGCCGGAGAAGAAGGCTACGGCACTATTGAACAATGTTTTATTGAAGGTTCAAATGTACAAACGGTAGAAGAATTAATAGGTCTTATTAAAACGGAACGTGCTTATGAATCAAATTCAAAAGTAATTACCGCAGGTTCGGATATATTAAAGCAAACCAATCAGATAATCTAGGGATATAATGAGTAAAAAATTTACCAAAATTTTAATATCAGGAATTATTTTATTAAGCACAAATGCTTTTGGAGGTGCTTATGGTGCTGTGCTTGATAATGCAAAGCTTAATAAAATAATTTACGAAAAAGTTTACCTGCAAACTCAAAATAATCTTAAAGATTATTCAAACGATTTTAAAATATCAATTACCGGCGTACCCAGAGAAAACTATTCAACAAGCGGTAATTTTATTCCGAAGGTTGAGGTTGTTTCTCAAAATAATAATTTTCAGCCGAATTCCTATAAAAGAGTATTTATTAAAGATGCGGGAAATAATGTAATAAAGGCATTTCCGATAAATGTTCAAACGCTTGTATATAAAAATGTTCTTGTTGCAAAAAATCCTATTTCATACGGAAAGGAAATAATTTCGGCGGATGTTACGATTGAAAGAAAAGAAATTTCAAATTGCCTTGATAATGTAGTTACCGAATATAAATCCGGACTTGTAAGCGCAAGAAATTTTCAAAAAGGCAACGTAATTAAAACAAATTATCTTAAAGAAAAAACTGCGGTAACCAAAAATTCAATTGTTGAAATAATATTTATTTCAAAAAGCCTCAGAATAACTCTTCAGGGAAAAGCATTAAAAGACGGAGCAATAGGGGATTTAATTCCCGTTCGCTCGGATAAATATAACAAAATTTACACGGGGAAAGTAAACTCACAAAACGAAATTATCGTAAGGATATAGCTATGAAAAAAATTATACTGTCTTTAATATTTGTTTCGGCACTTTGTGCGAATGCGGAAAGTCTGTTTTCGCTGAATGCTTCGCAAAGCGCTTTAATCGAGCCGAGAACAATGTATGCAACGGTAAGAGCAAGGGGTGTCGGTGATTTAGTGTCAATAGTACTGACAGAAGCACCGAGATTATCCGATGTCGGAACTTATTCCGCTTCAAAATCAAGCACTCTTGCCGAAAACTTCTCTAAGGCGATTAATACAATTTTTAAAACTAAATTAAAAGGCGCCCTGAACGGTACAAACGGCGACCTTGATGTTGCAGGCTCCACTCAAATGGTAAGAAATATGGCGGTGTCCGATACGATTGTTGCTCAGGTTGTTCAGGTTATGCCGAACGGCAATTTGCTTGTACAGGGCAAAAAAAGTTTAGTTAATCAAAATGAAAGAGTTGACTTGATAGTATCCGGAATAGTTGACCCGAAATGGATAAATCAAGCGGGAGAAATAAACTCAAACCATGTTGCCAACCTGCAATTTGCAATGAACGGTGTCGGAACGGTATCGAGAGGTCAAAACGAAGGTATCTTGAACAGGGCAATAAGAAGCGTATTTTAATTAGTTAACGGGATGACGATAATGAAAAAAATTATAACGGCTGTATTTTTAATATTAATGATGACGGTTTATCCTATGCTTGAAACGGCGGCTATATCCGAACAAACATTGAGAATAAAAGATATAACGCATGTAAAAGGGATAAGAGAAAATCAGGTAACAGGTTACGGGCTTGTTGTCGGACTTCAAAATACCGGTGATAATTCACGTCATACTCAAATGACAAACCAGCAGATGCTTCAATACTTTGGTATGGTAATTGACCAGTCAAACTATATTCAAAAAGGTGCTTCTGCGGCTGTTATTGTTACTGCTACAATTCCTCCTTTTGCAAAGGAAGGAGATAAAATAGATGTCACCGTTTCAGCTATGGCGGATGCCAAAAGTTTGTCCGGCGGTGTTTTAATACAAACACAGCTAAGAGCACCAAACGGCGAAGTTGTTGCGGTAGCTCAGGGCCCTGTTACCGTTGGCGGAATAAGTGCTTCATCGGGTGGCTCAAGCTCCTCAAAGGGCGTTACAACGACAGCCAGAGTGCCTAACGGCGGAATTATCGAAAGAGATATCTTATCAAATATCGGTGACGAAACGGGTTTAACGCTTATTCTTGATAAAGCCGATTATACTATGGCAAGCAGGATTTCAAAAACGATATCATCTTTTGTTGCTCCTGCACATGCGCTGGACGGCGGTTCGGTTCGTGTAACAATCCCTCAAAAATATCAAAACGACAGGGTGACATTCCTTTCTTTAATTGAAAACCAAATCGTAGGTGCGGTGTCCGAAAAAGCAAAAGTAGTGGTTAATGAACGGACGGGAACTATTGTTATAGGCGGAAATACAAGATTAATGCCCGCAGCTGTTGCTCATGGCGGAATAACCGTTACGATTAGAGCAGAAAATGAGATATCTCAGCCTTTGCCCTTCAGTCAGGGACAAACGGGTGTAATTCAAAATGCACAAATTGAAATAACGGAAAAACAGGGTTCTTTAATTCAAATGGAGCCGAATTCAAGCCTGTCCGACCTTGTAAGTGCATTAAACAATATAGGGGTTAAGCCTATGGATTTAATTGCGATATTGCAGGCATTATCTACCGCAGGAAGTCTGCAAGCCGAATTGGAGGTAATTTAAAATGTATGTGGAAAATATAGGTTCCGCTTATTTGCAAAACAGCTCGGATTTATCCGAAATTGAAGCCATAAAAAGAGGAACAAAATCTCAAAAGGAACAATTAAAGAAAGTTTCAAGAGAATTTGAATCAATATTTATAGCTAAAATGTTGAACGAGATGGATAAAACCGTAGATAAAGAAGGTTCAATGTTTAAGGAATCTAAATATTTAGATAATCTGAAATCATTTATGTATAATGATATAGCAAGAAATATTGCAAACAATCCTCAAACGAGTATCGGTATTGCAACTCAGATGTATACACAATTGGAAAAGACGGTAAAAGATTAGTATGAATATAAGTGATAATGTCGGAAACAGCACTAATGTTTCAAATTTGATTGCTTCTTCAATTTCAAAATTAAATTTGAATTCGGTTAAAAAACCTGATTTGAGTGTAAATAAAGATAAATTTGTTGATACTCCCGCAAAAAAAGAAATTGCCGATGAAGAAAACGTGATTATTACCGAAGAAAAGCCAAAAGTAAAAATTGATGTTGATGATATACAAAAATATGCTAAAATGGTAGGCGAGAGTGTTTCGACAGAAGATATAAACTATGGCATAATGTACGGAAGAAGCGTTATAGCTGATTACATAGCCTAAAAAGGATTTAAAATGAACTACAAGGAAGTTTTAGAAGCGTACAGCGAACTGAAAGAAAATTTAATCAGTAAACGTGAAGCTATTGTAAAAAAGAAAATGGACGAATTAAGCAAGCTTGATGAAGCCACTATAATCTGCATAGATAAAATTAAAAAATTCAACCTTGATAACAGTCAAAACGATTTTACCGATGAAGAAAAAAATGAACTTAAAAAACTCGGTCTTGAAATCAAAAAAATTGAAGAAGATAACGAAATATTAATTAAACATTCATTGAATGTTATAAATAACATATTATCTGGTATATTAAATATAGCACAATCTGAAAAAAATTCTTATGATGCAAAAGGTAAAGGTTGTGTAACTAACGAGAGTTTAGACATCTCTTCAATCACGGAAGAAGCTTAGTAAAAGGATTTATCTCATGTCACTTAATCAAAGCATGAATATTACACTCGGTTCTCTGAGAAATAACCAGTACGCGTTAACGGTTGTTGCTCAGAATATTTCCAATATTCATACCGAGGGATATGTAAGACAAAGAATTAATTTTGAGACAAATCCTTATACAACGGATTGCGAAAATGTAATTTCCACAATTAAGGGTATGAACGGTGCAAGTGTCAGCTCTTTAACGGATTTTGCCGACGATAATTTATTTAAAGATTTAATCGGTAAAAATGCGGATGCCGAATATTATAATAATCTGGCTGACGGATTGGGTGATTTGAGTGATATTTCCGATGATTTAGGCGAGAACGGTCTGAATGCTGTTTTGAGCGATTTTTTTGCCGCAAGTGCAAACTTGGAAAAATATCCCGCTGATATTTCCATAAGACAACAGTTTGTTATTGCGGCGGAAAATGTTGCGGACAGATTTAATCAGTTGTCAACAAGGTATTCTTCTTTTAAAGATGACAAGCTGAATAAAATCGAGTACAATACCGAAACATTAAATAATTTATTTAACAAACTTGCTCTTGCAAATAAAAATTATCTTGATACAAACGGAAGTCCTTCCGCTGAGAGCGATATAAATAATATTTTAAAAGAGCTTTCAAATTATGCAAATGTTGATATTCAAAGAAATCAAAACGGAACGGTAGACCTGTATCTTGGCGGTAATGCCGTTGTGTCCGGTTCAAAACTTAATTATACATTGAAAGCCGACATTGACAGGACTTCTGATAATGCCGTTAATTTTAAACTGGTTTCAACGGAAGACGGTTTTGTAATAGATAAAGGTGTAACGGAAGCTTTTACAAGCGGCGCAATGAAAGCCGATCTTGAACTTGTAAACGGTACGGGCGGACGTTTTTCAAATGTTAATGATTTAACTTCCTCTCTTAATAAAGCGGCAGAAGCATTTGCAAATGCGATGAATGATATTCAAACGTATGACGGCGGAGATGTGTTCGCTGCTTCCATTACCACCGATGCTGCGACGGGTGATTTAATTCTTGAAAAGTCAACACATAAATTGTTTGAAACAAGCGACGGCTCTTCCGCGTTTGATGCTTCAAATATTAAAATAAATGATGAAGTTTATAAAAATCCTTATCTTGTTGCAGCGGCAAGGATTGACCTTAATAAATATAAAGATGAAGAAGGAGCAATCGATCCAAACTGGGTAAAAGCAATAGGTAATTCGGATAATGCCGTTGAATTTACCGGACTTCAGAATAAAAAGATATGTACTATCGGTGATTCACCCGTTAGTAATGCAACTCTATCCGACTTTTTATTATATAATTCTTCAAAAAATGCAAAAGAAGCCGGAGATGCAGACGGGAATGCCGATACTTTTCAAACTATAGCGGACAGTGCGGCTGAAAATTATTCAAATTTAGTCGGCGTAAATCTTGACGAAGAGCTTGCAAATATGATTAAATATCAAAGGTCATATGAAGCTTCGGCAAAATTATTTTCAGTAATTGACAGTATAATGGTTACTATTATTAATATGGTGTAAAGAGGGTAGAAAATGAGAGTTTCAACCGAAACAATAAACAATATGTCGCTTAATTCAATGCAAAATTCTTACGGAGATTATGCAAACATAATAAGTAAAATTGCATCAAGAAAGAATTTTACAAAATTATCCGAAAACGTTGCGGATGGCGTCAATGTTGTAAAATTAAAGAAAAATATTGCAGACCTTGAAAAGTATCAAGGAAATATTCAACATGCGATAAATGAAATGAACCTTGCATATGAACAGCTCGGAAGTGTTTCGGATGAATTATCCTCAATAAACGGTCTTGTTATAAGTGCTGCGGACGGTTCAACAACTCCTGACTCGGCTAAGGCCATTGCTGCGGAAATCAAACAAAGAGTTACCGTAATTAAAGACCTTATGAATACGAAGTATATGGATACATATATTTTTGCCGGTTCTTATGTTCAGGAAATGCCTTATCAAACCGATAAAGAAACCGGAGATATTATATACAAAGGCTCAAGCGAGGAAGCAGGGGACAGAAATATTACAATTTCCGAAAACACCCCGTTCCGTTATAACTTTTCGGGTGAAGAAATATTCGGAAAGCAAGACGGTGTCAATGATTTCTTTTCACAGATGAAAGATTTGGATAATCTTTTAAACGCGGATGAGCTTGACAGCGACAGCATTAGAGCAAAGCTGGATACACTCGGCTCGGCGATTAAAAAAATATCGCTGAAAAACGGTACCGTATCGGCACATGTTACAAAATTAACCGCAACTCAGGAAATTAACGAGGATACTATTCTTAACCTCACGGAAAAAAGGTCAAATCTTGAAGATTTGGATATCTTAAAAGCCTCAAGTGACCTTGCAAATGCCAATACAGCAATGCAAGCAAGCTATATTCTCGGCGGAAGAGTCTTATCAAGTGTTTCTTTGCTTGATTATATTTAAACCAAGCAAAGAAAAACAAAATATAAATAAACTTACCATTATCCCTTATCCTAATAAGGGCTTTTTTTATATTATAACCTGTTTTTTATTTTAGACAAGTTTATTAATACATTTCACCCATGCCGAATGTAAAGAATCCGTGTTTTCTGTGAACTCCTGCCGTGTTTGTAAGAGGAAGACCGTAATCAAGATTGATAGGCCCTAATCCCGGTATAAATACTCTTAAGCCCACACCTGCCGTGATTGCATATCCCGGTTTATCGTATACTTTTGAACCTATGGAGTCATTGAATAACTTACCTGCATCAACAAATGCTGCAAGTCTTAAATTGTTCAGGAATGAATTAGATGTAAGCCTGTCGATAAACGGAATAGGAACTCTCATTTCGGCACTTGCCATCATATAACCGTTTCCGACACCAACTTCCGAAATATTAAAGCCTCTGATAGTATACGGGCCGCCAAGAGAGAAGTTAGCAAATTCCGGAACTTTGCCGTGAATTTTTCCGCCTGCTTTTGCGGTTAAAACAATAGAAGATTTCTTTCCTATCGGTGAGAAGCTTCTAATCATACCGTGAAGTTTACCGAAGGTAGTTCCCGAAAGAGCAAGATTTTCTTCAAAAGTCGCCCTTGCGATAACGCCGTGACGTGCATTAATTGCGCTATCCCTTGTATCGTATACAAGACTCGGAGTTAATCTTATATAAAAGCCTCCGTCAAGTTCCTCTTTTCTTTTTGCAAAATTCATATGACGAAGTGCATATTTTTGACGAATTTTTACGCCGTCGCCTTCTTTAAGGTCAACATATTCGGCGCCAAAACCGATTGAACCCGAAAGATTTTTATAGGTGATAAATTTTCTTCCTATGTTAACTTCGCCGCCAAATCTTCTTTCTATTGCAAGGGGAACCTGATAGCTTCCGTAATATCTTGCAAAACCTCTAAGGGACAACGATTGATTTTCTCTTTTGAACATAGGTTCAAGGAAGCTGATTTCACCCTGAAAGTTAGCTTTATCAACAACAGAGCTGTCATTCATTAAGACACCTGTTCCTGCAAGTAAGTTCAAGCTTAATTTTTGACCCAATCCTCTGAAGTTGTTTTCACTGAAACCTACGGAGCCGAAAAATCCTGATGCCGAATCAATACCAACCCCTAATGAAATTTTTCCCGTTCTTTGTTCTTCAAGTGCAATATATACATCATAAAGACCGGTTGTTTCATCCTGCTTCAGTTCCCTTTGTACGTCTTTAAATGCTTGTGTTCCCATTAATCTTAAGATATCGGAACGCATAATGTTTTCATTATATACGCTTCCGGGTTGAAGAAAAATATTTCTTTTAACAATAAAATCTTTTGTTTTATTGTTTCCGTCAACAATAATATCCCCGATTATACCTTCATCTATTTTAAAATTAATGTATCCGTCGGGATCATCCTGTACTTTTTTGACTCTTGCGAGGATATAACCTTTTGAAGAGTATAATTCCTGAATTTCATCAATTGCCGAATTTATATTAAGTATATTTTGAGGAAGCCCTTTATAACGATTTAATATTTCCATTATATCGGATGACGGAATGCTGTTGTTTCCGACAATGCCAAATCCGGTTATGGGCGGATTTTCCTCAACAATAATTCTGAGTTTAATATTGCTGTCGTCAATTCTTATAGGAAGCGCTCTTAAATTTTGAGTAAAGAAGCCCGTATTATATAAGGCTCTTAAATCGCCTGAAACATTGGAACGAACATATCTGTTTCCTTCTTTGGAGCTTAATTGTTCTTTTATATAATTTACATCAAGAAGATTGTTTCCGAAAATTTCAATTTCTTTAATATAAACCAAATCGTCGTCATTGATGTATGTTTGGTCATCTTTTTCAATAACGGTATTTTCTTCCTGAATATTTTCTTCCTGAATTAATTCGGGTTCCTGTACGTTTTTATTTTTCTTTTTAAATTTAAAGAACTTTCTTTCGCCCTTTTGTTTGTTATTAACTTTTTTGTCCGCAGGGTTATTTTCGGCAGGAGCTTCTTCCCTTGTTGACATTCCGTACATGTTTATATTTTCATCCTCAAAAGTTGAAAATGCGGAGTCATCAAGCGGAACTTCTTTTAATTCAAGACTCTTCGGATTTTTATTCTTTTTCTTGTGAAATACGTTAGTAACATTTTTAATTCTTTTAAACTCTTTAATATCCACTCCGCTTTCGGCAGCATAAACATCCTGTCCGATTAACAGAGATAGAAACATAATTAAAGATAGTATTTTTATATAATTCTTTTTCATTTATTCCAATTAAAAGATAACCATTTATAAAATATTATATACTAAAAAACAGAAAACAAAAATAATTAACAAAATAAATAGTATATTTGAAGTTTTATAAAATAAATGTTACAAATTTAAATAGAAGGATGTCATAATATTGTTGTTTATACTACTATTTTATTGTCGGTAAACTAATTATGAAAAAAAAGATTAAACCTGAACACAGACAACTAATTGAATCTATCATCAGAGAAAATAAAAAATTTAAAGGTTATGAGGAACTCATTGACATATTTTTTGATGCAATCTACAAAAAATCCTATTTGTTGATTGATGCGATAAAGGATGTTCCCCGTCTTAAACGTCATTTAAGTTTTATATGCGACAGCTGCATGGATGCCGTTATCAAGGAAAAGAAAAAATTTGACGATACAATGGTTTATAAACAAATTGAACAAAATTCAAGACTTAAAGATGATATTGTAAGTCTAAAACAGGAAACGCCTTTTACGGATGTTGATGAAGCCTTAAGAGAATACGATACATACGCTCATAATCCCAACATTGTAAATTTAAAGGAAGAAATTCAAAGAAGCGAAAGATATTCCGCAACGGATATGCTTATTGACCCTCTGGATTTTTGTCCGCAAAAAAGAGTTTCCGAGCATACCGTTGAAAAACTTATAAGAATAGTAAAAGACATAGATGAGCAATACCCCGGAAAAAAATACTATGAAATTTTTTCTTTAAGATATATGAAAAATCTTAATCAGACGGATATTGCAAAAGAAATGAAGATTTCTCAGGTTGAACTTTCAAAAAGATTTGTTGAGTTGATTAAATTAACAAGAGAAAGTTTATAGTTTAAATAGGTTTTTTTGTATCGTAATCAAAGAACATTAAATCCTTAGGATTTATTGAAAAAGCCATTGTGCTTGTTGTTTGTATATTTGCCGGAGCTACGCAGCAGCATTCTTTATTACCTATATTAAAATATATATTTTTGTATGAACCCAAATTTTCTTCAAAAGTCACCTTTGCACTGAATTTTATTAAATTAAACGGAAATTGCGGATTTCCGTCAGGAATTATGTTTTCCGGACGAACCCCGATAAGGACTTTATTGACATTTTTAACAAACGGCATAACCGAATTTACGCCGACGGATATATTCCCGAAAACTATTATTTCATTTTTAACATCGGCTTCCATAATATTCATGGGGTTTGTTCCCATAAATGTTGCAACAAATACATTGGCGGGATGATTATATATGTTGTACGGCGTGTCTGTTTGTTGGATTTCACCGTTATTTAAAACAACTATCCTGTCCCCCATGGTTAACGCTTCTGTTTGATCATGGGTTACATATATAAATGTTGTTTTAAGTTTTTGATGAAGCTTTTTTATTTCGGAGCGCATTTCGCTTCTGAGCTTTGCATCAAGGTTTGATAACGGTTCATCCATTAAAAATACCTTCGGCTCTCTGACTATTGCTCTTGCAAGAGCCACTCTTTGCCTTTGTCCTCCCGAAAGCTCTTTGGGTTTGGATTTAAGATATTCTTCAAGTTTTAATATTTCGCAAACTCTTTTTATTCTTCTTTTAATTTCGCATTTTGCAACTTTTCTTACTTTTAGACCGAGTGCAATATTTTTTTCAACCGAAAGATGAGGATAAAGCGCATAGTTTTGAAAAACCATTGCTATATCTCTGTCTTTGGGATGAACATCATTAACAAGAGTATCTTCTATGTAAATATCACCCGATGTTTGATGTTCAAGTCCCGCAACCATCCTTAAAAGTGTGGATTTACCGCATCCCGATGCTCCTACAAGAACAACAAATTCTCCGTCTTGTATTTCAAGATTTATGTTTTTTAAAATCTCTCTTTCTCCAAAAGACTTTGAAATGTCTTTTAAAGTAACTTGCGCCATATCTTATCCTTTTAATCCATCTTCTTCAAAGGTAGCACAAAAGTAAACATTGTGCCAAAGTTTTGTTTTGAATACACCCATATTTCTCCGCCAAAATCCGTTATATAAATTTTAAGCAGATTTATGGTAGCTTTTAAGCCTATCGGTCGTTTGTTTTTTCCTCTGTAATACGTGTCAAAAATATGTTTGAGTTCTTCTTCGTCAAATGTTATATCCGAAATTTTCGCTTCAAAAAGAACATACTTATTTTCATCATAGGAGTCTTTAGCGGCAAAATCTCTGGTTTTAAGAAAATCTACCGGCGGATGTCCGATGTTCAAAGAACATTTTCCCAGTTTTGCAAACCTTGAGAAAATATCCATAATACACCTTAAAATGTATTCAACTACTTCGCCGTCAAGATAACAATCCCTTTGAGTAAGGTTTGAATAATCAAGTGAAAAAAGAATTTTTTTATCCGTAAAATCTTTTTTATAAATTCTGTCTATTGATTTTATCAGTGCTATTAAATCAAATCCCTTATTGTCATAAACTATTTTTCTTGATTCAAGTTTAAACAATGCAAAGAGCTTTTCAAGGTCGTAATTCAAATCTTGCGAGTTGGAATTTATTAAGTTTAAATATTTTTGCTGTTTTTCGGAAAGTGCTCCTCCGATGCCGTCAAGAAGCGCTCTTGAAAAACCTATAATTGAAACAATATTTGACAGAACACTGCCGGAGGATTCTATTAAAAATTCATTTTTCTCGTCAATTATTGTTTGCGCGGCAGCGTATTTTTGAGCAATCGAATTTTGTTCCTTTTTCTCCGTTGTAACGTTTCTGACGCATACATATACTTTGCCGGTATCGGCATTTCTGCTTGCCGTAATATCAAGAAGGGTCGTATGTATATCTTCATCTTCAAGTATGGCTTTTACCGATACGGAGGAACTATTGTTTACAATTTTATTTAAAGTCGCCGTTCCGTTTTCTACAAAATCGGAAAAATAGCGCCCTAAAATGTTAAATCTGGTGGTGTTATAAATCTCAAGAATTCTGTTATTAACATCAATAATCTTGCCGTCCTGCTCAAGTGTAAAGATACCATCGGGCAGAAGATTGAAGTTATTATCTTCTTTCTGGCTCTTAAAATATTCTAGTAGTTTCATTTGATTGTCATATATTAAATATACTCTTCCCGTCTATATATTATCATGGATTTCTTTTAAACAAAAGTTATAGAAACCTTATTCTTTGTAATAGTTAACAATTGCCTAAAAACCCCTTAAACTATAAGAAAGGATGATATTCGCAGATGTTTTTTTCTAAAATAACAGGTAAAAAAGAAATTATTTTTACTATAAATTCTTCAACTGTCACAGACGATACGGTTGACAGAATTTTTGACGCCGATGCCGTTTTGAAAAAAATAGGAATAAATATGCAGCATGTTAGCTGTATTAAATCAAAAAAATTTATCAAATGCCTGATTGAAAATAAATTCAGACTTTATAATCTGCAAAACGATGTCCTTGTTTATCTTGCCATTGTGCTAAAAGACGGATTTTTAAAATCCCACATGTCATGTGAAGATTTACTGGAAAACAAACGTGAACTTGTGAAACGTCATTTTCTTGTTGCGTAATTTGAATTTTTTGCTTCAAAATATTTTATTTTGTAAAATTTAATTATGTTTTTGTGCTCGGTATTATTGAATTTCATAAGCTCATTTATGATTGCATCCTTTGGAAGAAGTTTGCTGATTATGTTTGTTGCGTATTTCGGGCTTATTATTTTAAATGTCGAAATTTTATCGCTATTCGGAGCAATAACAAAAAATAATATTTTTATATTTTCGATTTTGAATTTTATTTTAACTTTTGCTTTTTGGAGATATAAAAAATTTCCTCTTTTAAAAATAAATGTCGAATTTAAGAAAATTAAAAACGCAATGCTGCTTGATAAATCCTTGATTGTTCTCGGTTTCGGATTTTTGTTTATGATGCTTATGACACTGCTTTTTGCTTTTGTTATGCCCCCTCTTGAACCGGACAGTCAAACGTACCACTTTATAAGAGCTGTTGAGTTTTTTGAATACGGTAAACTGACTCATTTTGAAACAGGTGATATAAGAGCGCTGGTTATGCCGATAAATTCGGAAATTGTTTATACGTGGATGTATGCGCTTAAAAATAACTTTCACGGGTACGGACTGGTTTCATATGCTGCGTTTGTCGGCGGGATGTTTGCTGTTTTTGATATATTCCTGAAGTTTAAAGTTCCGTACAGAAAAATTTTATGGACGGTCTTTATTTTTTCTTCATTTCCTGCGGTTATTGTTCAGGTATGCACCCAGCAAACGGATATTATTGTCGGAAGTCTGTTTGTTGTTTCGGCAGCCCTGTTTTTAAAAAGAGATAAATTTTCTATATATTTTTCATCACTGGCATTTAGTATTGCACTAGGTGTAAAAAGCACGGCCGTAATGGCAACAACAGCATTTTTTATACTTCTTGCGTTTTTTGAATATTTTCTTTTTAAAGATAAAAAATTTAAAAACCTCGGATATTTTATACTGTTTTCATTTTTCAATTTTATAATTTTTTCAAGCTATAATTATGTTTTAAATTTTATTCATTTCCATAACCCCGTATCTAATTATCTTGGCTATATCTCGCATAAATTCTGGGGAGGATATAAAGGTTTTATTGCTAATTTAATACATTATTTCTTTCAAGCCTTTGATTTTACGGGATTTAAGTGGGGTTTTTATCTGAATGATAAGATAATGAATGCCAAAAACATTATATTTGAAATGTTAAATATTCCGCCGTCGCTCGGATGCAATATTGCCATGCAAAAAGTAAATATACTTGCGGATGAACAACTTGTAGGTTTTGGAATACTCGGATTTATATTGTATTTGCCGGCTGTTATTTATTCCGTAATACGGGGATTTTTTACAAAAAATAAAAAAAGACTTCTATATCTTGTTTTTGGGCTAATGTTCTTTATTAATATAATATTTTTATCCCTCAGCGTGGGATATATGGTCTATTCAATAAGATTTATACTGACTTTTGTATTTATAAGTTTGTTTTGTATTGCTTCTTTGTATCCGAAAAAATCCTTATTTAAGCCGGTTATAATATTTTTTGCAATATTTTATATGCTGTTTCTTTCGACAAATATTGCAAGAATGCCGGCAAAATACGTATTAAGAGGATTAAAAAGAGCAAACTATAATATTGAAAAATTTGAAGACGATTGTTTCAGAGGAAAGATTACAAATACTCTCCAGCTTGCGGTTGAAATTTATGATGATATTTTGAAAAATTTTAGTGATAAAAAAAGAATAGCGGTTTTTAAAACCACAAGCTCTTCTCTTTTGTATTTAAAAAGTCTTTCAAGAAAAGGATATAAGGTGGATTTTCTTGTTGCGGCAAATCTTGATAAATATGATTTAAGCAAATACGACTTAATAGTATTTGAAAATGAAATTCAGGATGATAATATATTTAATCCCGAAGATGTTGAAATAAATTATGACATAAAAGATACCATAGTTAAATTTCATTCAACCGACAAAGTGCAATGTACTTATCAGGCAAAAGAAAATAATGCCGACTTGTCGCTTACAAGGTCTTGCCTCGGGTATGATTATGTAAAAAGAAGTAAAATCTTTAAAGAAGCCCTAACGACGGAATTTGTTCCCGATGAAAAAAGTGCTATGGCAACAATTAACTTGCATTATTTTGTAAAAATCTGATAGTATAATAACAGTTAAGCGAGGTTATTTATGTATAAAAAAATATTTTCCGTTTCATTGGCTTCATTGATGTTGTTTTCGGGTTCAACATTTGCATTTAATATTGAAGACGGAAGCGTTGAGCATTTAAAGTCCGATAAGAGTTCAAAAATTAATCTCGTAAAAGTCACACCTGCGGGAAATGTAATTCAAAAAGAAAATCATGTTATTGTGAATTTTGCCCAAAATTTTAATTCAAAATACTATAAAACGGGTGATTATGTTCAATTTAATTTTGATGAAAGCTTGCAAACCGAAGAAGGAACACTTGTTATTCCCTGCGGTTCAACTTTGATTGCTAAAATAACGGAAATTTGTCCGCCGAAATGGTTTTCAAGAAATGCAAAAGTTTATATGGAGTTTACTCACATTTTACTCCCTGACGGCACTAATTTACCCGTTAGTTTGCAAATGGCAAATAAAGAGTATTTTCAGGAAGGTGCCAAAGAAACGGCGGGAAAAATCGCAGGATATACACTATCTATCGGTGCAGTAGGTTCGGGACTCGGCGCTGCAATAGGTGTTGCGGCAGGACATACCATAACAGGGCTTATTATCGGGGGTTCTATAGGCGGCGGTGTCGGACTTGTAACAGGTGTAGTATCACCGGGGCTTCATTATAAAGCAAGAAAAGGCGAAAAAGTTATTTTAAAATTGAATGATAAATTAAATGTTCCGGCTCAATAAAGTTTTCAAATTATAATCACATGTTGAATTTGTGAAAATATGTGCTATAATTATAGTAGAAGGTGAGATTGTGTCATTCGATTTTAATCCGAATATAAATTTAACTAACGTACAAGCATCCTCCAAACCGACTGAAGGCGGCGGCGGTAACACCGGTTATTTCAGGCGCGGAAAGAAAAAAGAGGATGATGACTTGCTTCAATTTGCAAAAGAAACTCCCGCAGACAGTTTTGAAAAAGTTGAGTTGGAACAGGATGATAGCGAAGACACATTTTTTGATTTAATTGCTAATTTTTTTGATTTTGTTATTAACTTTATAAAAAAACTTTTTAAAAATAATAAATAAAAACTTTCAAAATTCATAATTTTGATATAATATTTGTTGTGTGGTGAATTGAATTCACGGTTTTTTATGTAAAAAAAAGCCTCTTGTAAGAGGCATTATTGGTTGAGTATTATATTTAAACTTTTTTATATTTTTTGGCTGCTCTTCGTTATTGATTTTTTAAGTCCGATAGCCAAATCTTCTCTTCCTGATTGTTCGTATATTTTAGAAACGCTTTCAAGAAATTTCAGCGAGCCTGAATTATCTTTAGTATTTTGTTTTGGCATATAGTTTATTTTTGGTGCGGGTTTCTGGATGTAAGGTGATACATTCAAAGGTTTTTCCTGTTTTTTCGGACGCGGAGGAATAAAACTTTGCATACTGCCTTTGTTATATGAATTTATGGTATCCATTTTAATTACCTGTTGGTCAAGATACGGGTTTTTTTCATTTTTTTTGTATTGGTTCAGAGCAATTGTTTTCTTAAGTGCATCTGTATCCATTGCCTTTGTTTTAATCGGGTTGTTGTTGTATTTGTTCTTTAAATATTCCTGATATTTATTATGCGCACGCTCCAATTCCGCCTGAGCATTTTTAATCATAGTATTTCTGTTTGCTATATCGTTGAAATTAATTTCTTTGTGCTGGATTTTTGAAGCAGAATTAGTGTAAATATTGTCTTCAAGACTTCCCTTCTTGTTATTTAAGCCAATTAACGGTTCTTGATCCTGTGAAATTTTTGATGTTATTGTTCTTATTGTAATGAACACAAACACAAAAATAGAAGCAACTATTAATATAATTCCCATTGCGCTTTCTTTAGCTCCCGAAAGAGTTTCCGCAATTAAATGGGTGAAATTAAACGAGTTGTCGTTCCAGTCCTGAATTTCTTCCTGACTTTCAAGGTCGTCGCTTTCATATCCGGATGTTGACTTGTATTCATTTATCGGGCGATTTATAACAATTTTTTTGGATTGTTTATTTGTATCAAAAAGTGAATTTACAAACACAAGCTCGGTGTTTTCCACATTTTGACCTTTTACATATATTCTTACTTTGTTTTTATCCATTTGTCTTACTACAACGTTGTCTATGTTTGTTACGTCGTCGTATACGGTTCCCGCATTATCCGCAAGTATTGAGTTCTTTAAGTCAAAATATATGCTTCCGTCCTCATCCATTTCCGCTTTATAATCGACGGTTTTTGTCGAATCTATATTTAATTCATATGCATTGGGATTGGTTTTTGATTTTGAAATCACAACCGATGATATAACATTTTCTTCCGCAACAGCGGGCAGCATTGTTATTATGGCAAAAATAATAACAACCAATAAATTGAACAATTTTTTTGATAAATTAAATTTAATACTCATTTATAAAATACTCTCCCATCAAATCGAGTTTATAATTATAATTTATAATGTTCGATTTGAACGGGCATTAATCATAGGGATAATTTAGAGCTTAATTTTCTAGATCTAAAGATTGATTTTTTTAATTACGTTGCTCATTTCAATTGCCGCTTTAGCACATTCGGAACCTTTGTTTCCGGCTTTTGTTCCGGCTCTTTCAATTGCCTGCTCGATTGTATCGGTTGTGAGCACGCCAAATAAAACGGGAATACCGGAATTTAGCGAAACGGAAGCAATTCCTTTTGAAAGTTCAGCGCAAACATAATCATAATGTGATGTAGAGCCTTTAATAATTGCTCCGAGCGCAACAATTGCATTATATTTTTTTGATTCCGCAGTATATTTTGCTATCAGAGGAATTTCAAAAGCACCGGGAGTCCAAACCACATCAATATTTTCTTCCTTTACACCGGAACGTTTAAATGTATCAACAGCACCTTCTAAGAGTTTTGAGCCGATAAAATCGTTAAATCTTGATATGACAATACAATATTTATCGTTTTCCGATGCGGTGAGTTTACCTTCAAAAGTATTTACCATGGTTTTCTCCTTTTAGAATTAAGATATCATAAAAAAATAAAATAAAAAATATTTTTTTTCATGTGTTGACAGAGTCGGTTTTACATGGTAAAATGGAAAAAATTTGAGAAATCGGTAAACACATTTTGTGTTAGACAGAGAACAAAACGAGAGTATTAAGTTTTAAGCGTAGGTTTGATTTTTTTTTGACCAAATCAGGGCGAGTACGTAAATTAAATATTGTCTGAGGCATAAGCTAAAGGACTTGATTATCTTGTGAAGAAAGTGTGAAGATTATGAATGTAACAAAAGTTCAAACTGCACAACCGAATAATAATGTATACAAGCACACTGCCGTGGCTTCAGTTGCGGGTGCACTTGCAGGTGCCGGTGCCAGATATATTGTGCCGACACAAAAAGAACTTTCTTCAATTATAAATAAAGACGCGGTCGACACCTTTACAAGTTCTGCTGCAACTTCGCTTCGCGGTTCAAACCGTTCTATATTAAAGTATGCGGGAGTTGGTGCACTTGTAGCTGCAGGCTTGACTCTGCTTTCAAAGATTTTCCCCGCTAAAAAAAATATAGATAATTCTGATTATTCAAAAATGGGCGCTTTATTGGATGCTCCGGACTATGCTGTTGAAATAATGTGGTACGGCGAATAGTTTTAAAATCCAAAATTACATTTTAGCCAGATTAATCAGCTCATTTTTTGTTACTTCAAAATCGGAAGCATCGTCCATTGCCTGAATTAAATATGCTTCAATTTTATCGTGCATGGTTATGGCTTTATCGACACTCGGGTCGGTTCCCTTCGCATACGCTCCGATATTGATTAAATCTTCGTTTTTAGCATAGTTAGCCATAAGATTTCTGATTTTTCCCGCGGCATTTTTATGTTCGCTGTCCACAATATTGTTCATAACACGTGATATACTTGCCAGTACATCAATCGCGGGATAGTGGTTTTTATGTGCAAGCGCTCTTGAAAGTACTATATGACCGTCTAAAATGCTTCTTGCGGCATCGGCTATCGGTTCGTTCATATCGTCGCCTTCAACAAGAACAGTGTACAGTCCTGTTATTGTGCCGTATTTGTTTGCACCCGCTCTTTCAAGAAACTTAGGAAGAAGTGCAAAAACGGAAGGAGTGTAGCCTCTGGTAGCGGGAGGTTCTCCTACTGCAAGCCCTACTTCTCTTTGTGCCAGTGCAATACGTGTGACGCTATCCAGCATGAAAAGAACATTCTTGCCTTTATCTCTAAAGTATTCGGCTATAGCACAGGCTACAAACGATGCTTTTATTTTTACAAGTGCGGGCTGCTCCGAAGTTGCGCAAACTACAACGGATTTTTTCATTCCGCTTTCCTGCATTGTGTTTTCTATAAATTCTCTTACTTCTCTTCCGCGTTCACCGATTAGGGCAATGACATTAATCTCGGCTTCCGTGTTTTTAGCTATCATTGCAAGAGTTGTTGACTTTCCGACGCCCGAACCGGCAAAAATACCGACCCTCTGCCCTTTTCCTATGGTATTTAATCCGTCTATTGCTCTTAAACCAAGGCTTAAAGGTTCATCTATCGGGTGTCTTTCCATCGGATTAATAATTTTTGCATTGGTAGGATAATATTCATCTGCGGTTATATCACCCTTTCCGTCGATAGGGTTGCCGAGCCCGTCTAACACTCTTCCTAACAGCATATCCGAAACCTTGACCTTCATAGAGGTTCCGGTGTTAACAACTTTTGCTCCCGCGCACAATCCTTCCATTGACCCGAGAGGCATTAAAAGTACTCTGTCTTCTCTAAAGCCGACTACTTCCGCGTAAATTATTTCTTTTGAATTTTCCTGAATAATGTGGCATAAATCACCTATTGAAGAAATCGGGCCGTCGGAAACTATTGTTAAACCGATAATTTCAATAATTTTTCCGATTTTCTTAATGGTGTTTGAATTTTGTATTACTTCATTCAGCTGCTTCAGGTTCATTTTTAGTCTTATCCGTATCTTTATCCTGAATTTTATCTAAGTCATCCAGTTTTCCGTTTTGAGTATTTTCAAATATATCTCTTATTATAACATCCATTTGAGCATTAATCGAGGCATCAAATCGCTCCGAAGGATTTTCTATGATAATTGTATCTTCGTCAAATTTGGGATTATAAATTATGTTAAAACCCTTGTATTGCTTAAAATTTTCAAATTTTAATTCAGTTTCTTCGCCAAGAGTATTCGTATTTAGGCCGTAAAGAAGTTTTGCATATTTTTCACTTACGATGATGTTTATGTCTTCCTTTTTTTCAAGCAGTGAAATTGTGTTTGTGATTATTTTATCTATACTTTCGGCTGAAACTTCTTTTAAAAGAATTTTCTTTGAAATATTGGTTATAATATCTATAATATCTTTGGATGCGGATTTTAGGATTTTATTTTTTATATCTGATTGAGTGCTGCAAAAATTTTCAAAATCTTTGATTTTTTCCTCAAATTCCTCTTTAATTTTTTGTAAACCGTCATCATAACCGGCTTTATATCCTTCTTTAGCGGAGGATGTTATTTGTTTTTCAAGCTCGGCTTTAGAATTTTCAAGAAGCTCAAGTGACTGTTTGTTGGCATTTTCAACTATTTCTTCGGCTTCCGTCTTTGCTTTTGCGCTTATTTCGTTTTTGATTTCTTCGGCTTTTGCATTTGCTTCGTTTATAATTCGTTCTTTTTCCTGATTTGCTTTCTGAAGTATTTCTTCCGCTTCGCTTTTTGCTTTTTTTATTTCTTCTTTTTGCTCATCGAAATTATTTTCAATTTCAAATTCCTTGTCGGGATTTTCGGGTAATTTAAAATTATTTTCTTCATTTTCGTCACTAATCTCAACAAGGAAGTCATTGCTCTTAAATTTAATTTTTTCGGGATTTATTTTACTCAATTAACTCATCCTCTTGACTGTCACGGTATATTGTTATTTCACCTACGGCTTCAAGTGCTTTAATTACACCTACTATCTTAGATTGCGCCTTTTGAACTTCTTTTGTTCTGACAGGTCCCATATATTCTATTTCTTCAAGCAGCATTCCCTGAGCACGTTCCGAAAGGTTTTTAAGAATTTTATCTTTAACTTCATCTTTTGCACCTTTAAGTGACGTTGCAAGATCCCTTGTATCTACTTCTCTTAATACTCTTTGGATTGAAGAGTCGTCAAGCTGAATTATATCTTCGAATACAAACATTAAGCTTCTTACGTCTTCCGCTAATTCCGGTATTTCTACTTCCATTGTTTCTATAACGTTCTTTTCCGTTGATCTGTCCGTGCTGTTTAAGATGCTTGCAAGTGCTTTTGTGCCGCCTGCTTTTGAAAAATCCGAAGCAACGACATTTGAAAATTTGGATTCCACAATTTTTTCGACTTCGGATATAATTTCGGGATTTGTTGTTTCCATCTGTGCAATTTTAAGCGCAACTTTGTATTGAATATTAGGTGCAAGATAATTTAATACCTTTGCCGATTGTTCCGGTTTTAAATATGCAAGTATCAGTGCTATTAATTGCGGATTTTCATTCTGGAATGAAGTTGCAAGCTGGGCGGGGTCGGCTTCGTTAAAAAATTGGAACGGATTTGAATTTAAAATTGTAACCAACCTGTTTAAAATATCATTTGCTTCATTTGCGCCGTAAGCTTTTTCTAAAAGTTCTTTTGCATATGTCATACCGCCTGCGGCAAGCATTGTAGAGGCTTGAAATACCGCATGAAATTCATCAACAATAGCTTCAATCACTTCTTGAGGCAATTTACTCATTCCTGCGATTTCTATTGTTATTTGTTCAAGGGCTGCGGTATCTTCAATATTTTTCATAATCTCGGAAGCGGTGCTTGGCCCCAGAGTTATAAGTAATGCAGCAACCTTTTGTGTAGGTGTCATTTGTTCGGTACGAATATTTGCCATTTATCAGTTTTATTCCTTTATATATGAAGTTAGTATTCTTGCGGCTTCTTCAGGATTGCCGAGAATTGTGTTTATAATTTCACTTTTCTTTTTGTCAACAACGGATGTAAATTGTATATCCTGTTGATAAAAATCATCATGATTTGTCTGATTTTGTTGAAGAGCAATATACGGGTCAAAGGTCGGAAGAGCTTCCTGTTCTTCTTCTTCGCTTTCTTTTCTTTCCTCTTCGGGTTTAAGAGCTTTAAAGATGCTTCCGAAATTATTAAGTGCCATAATTCCGAGGAACAGCACGAGAAGTACCGGAGAAACATTTTTAAATATAAATGCCAGAACATCCATAATGAATTCCTGCTGACGTTCTTTATCCTGTCTTACGGCTTCTTCTTTGTCTATGCCCGTGAACTTCAAGCTTGATACATTAACTACATCACCTCTTGAAAAATCCATACCCGCTGCCGCTTGAACAAGATTTTTAATTTCAGCTTTTTCTTCCTCGGTTAAAATCTTATTAACCGCAACGGCAACGCTCATTCTTACAACGGAACCGGGTGCATATACAACCTGTTTTACTTCTTTTGTAACGGCGTAAGTTGTAGCCTGTTTTTCTTTTTCATAGCTTAATTTACGAACATCGTTATCATTTTTCGGATATTTATCTTTATCTATATAGTTTGTTGTTTTGGCAGGTGTTTCGTTTAATGTCATTGCCGTAACATTTTGAGGTTCAACAATTCCCTGCTGCTGAACCGTTTCTTCGTCGGAATTTTGTTGTTCGGCAAGAGTGTTCATTTCATTTTGCGCATTTGTTTGTGCCTGTGTAACTTCGGGCTGTTTTCCGCCTGTTGTTGATGATGCATTGGACGGCAAGTCTTTCGGATTTGAATAAACTTCTTTTTCTCCCTGCTTTGTTAAAACAACGCCCGCATCCGAATCTTTATTCGGGGTATAGCTTTCAATAGTGGAGCGTGTTTGATTGAAATCCATAACCGTTGAAACCTGAACCGAAACATTATCTTTTCCCATTATTGTTTCAAGTGTGTCTTTTATTTTTTTTGCGGCTTCTTTTTCAAAATTGGTTCTGTAGGTTTGCATATCGGTTGAATTTTTAGAAACATCATCCGATAAAACATTTCCGAATTGATCCGTTATAAATACCCTGTCGTTGGTAAGACGCGGGATTGAATATGCTACAAGATTTTTAATTGCAAGAATTTGGTTTGCTTTTAACTTGACTCCGGCATCCAAAATCAATACAACACTTGCCGAAGGTTCTTCATCTTCATCCGAGAAAATTGACCTTTCGGGTTCGGCAAGCTGTACTCTTGCTTTCGAAATTCCCTGAATTTTTTCAATCGAGCGCGTAAGTTCACCCTGAAAAATTCTTTGTTTGGTCAGTTTGTTTTTAAAATCTGTAGAGCCCATTTGCAGTTCATCAAGAAGTTCAAAACCGCCGGATGTATCTTTAATTAAGTCATTTTCGGCAACAAACATTCTCAAAGTTTCTTTATCTTGATTTTTAACAAGAATTCCGGTCTTGTCTTCCGTTAATTTATACGCATAACCGCTTTTTTTCAAACTTTCCGTTATTGCCGCCACATCCTGTTTTGATAAATCCGAATACAAAACAGTCCAATTCGGTTCGGTTGCCTTAAAAATAAAGAATACGCCGACAACAATCATTGCAACAACGAGAGCTGCAATTGAGAACTTCTGGTTTATATCAAGCTTATTCCAGAGGTTTTTAATATCTTCTATTATTAATTTTATATGTTCATTCACTGTTTTTTTCCGTAAATTTTACTAATTACTATCCGGTGTATAATCCTTCCCAATAATATAATATATCACTTGTTGCTAATTTCAATATTGTTAAGAGTTTGTAAAATAATGTTGCGGGATTAATTTCATATAAAATTAATTGTATAGTAAAATAAATATATAAAGTTTGAAATTTAACAAGGGCTTAATATTTACACAATATAAGGAATTAAATTATGGAAAATAACACTGAAAAAGTTTCGGTAAAAGTTTGCATGGGTACAACCTGCTTTGTTATGGGCGGTGGTAATTTGCAAGAGTTAAATGAAATTATTCCGAAGAAATACGGAGATAAAGTGGAGATATTACCCGTGAATTGCCTCGGATTATGTTCGATTAACTGGGAATATTCAAAAGCTCCTTATGTTAAAGTGGATGATGAAGTTGTTAATGAAGCAACGGTTGAAAGAGTTATTGAAGCAATAGATAAAAGACTGGGTATTAACTGATGAATAATTCGGGACAAACAATACATATAAAGAAGGAAATTCTGGTTAGAATAATAAAAGCGTATCTTTCAGGTAATTTTGAAGAACAAACAAGACTTATACCGTACGATATGCGCCCTAAAGGAATGGAAGTTCCATACAGGTGCTGCGTTTATAAAGAAAGAGCAATTATAAAAGACAGAGTAATTGCAGGGCTCGGTTTCCCGATAGAAGAGGATGACGAAACGGTTTCGCTTGCAAAATATGCCAAGCGTGCACTTGAAAGAAATGAAATAAGTGATAAAAATTTAACGGTTTTACAAGCCGCTTGCAAAGGGTGTGCGACAAACAGGATATATGTTACGGACTTATGTCAGGGATGTGTTGCCCGCCCGTGCGAAACATCGTGTAAATTTGGTGCAGTTTCAATAATTAACGGACGTTCCGTTATTGATGAAACAAAATGTAAAAAATGTCAAATGTGTGTAAATGCTTGTCCGTATAAGGCAATTGTGAAGATTACCGTTCCATGTGAAGACGGATGTCCTGTTAATGCAATTAAAAAAGATGAAACGGGATTTGCAAGCATTGATTACACGAAATGTATTAATTGCGGAAAATGTACCGCAGCTTGTCCTTTTGGCGCAGTGCATGAAAGAAGTCAAATAATTGATATTTTAAAATCAATAAGTTCGGATAAAAAAGTTATTGCTATGATTGCGCCATCTATTGTAGGGCAATTTCCGGGTTCGATATACCAGCTTAAAAGCGCAATGATTGAAGCGGGATTTGATGATGTCTATGAAGTAGCGCTCGGTGCGGACATAACGGCAAATAATGAAGCAAAAGAGTTTACGGAAAGAATGCATGGCGTTAATGATTGGGTCGGCGACTGGGTGAACGAAGGCGGATACGGACAACAAGAGTCTTCATCGGAAACAAAAAAACAGAACTTTATGACAACAAGCTGCTGTGCGGGATATAATCAATTGATTAAAAAACACCTGCCGGAAATTAAGCCATATGTATCCGATACTAAAACTCCTCTTTACTATACGGCAGAGATTGTTAAAAAAGAAAATAAAGATGCAATTACGGTCTTTGTAAGTCCTTGTGTTGCAAAAAGAGCGGAAGGATTTGAAAATGACAATGTAGATTTTGTTATGAATTACGAAGAGCTCGGCGCATTATTTATTGCAAAAAAAATAGAAATTTTAAATTGCAAGGAAGCAAAATTTATAAAAGAAAGCTCCGCTCAGGGAAGATGCTTTGGATATACAGGCGGTGTTGCAAATTCGGTAAAAGCCTCTTTAAAAGATGATTCCGTAATAAAACAGTGTGTTATTAACGGAATTAATAAAGAAAGCATTAAACTTCTCAAAAAGTATGCAACATCAGGTGTTTGTGAAGATGAATGCAATTTAATAGAAGTGATGTGCTGCGAAGGAGGCTGTATAGGCGGGAATGCCACGCTAAACAACCAGAAAACAGTTAAAAAACAAATTGATAATCTTGCTTCATCAAGCGAAGATATTAAAAAAATACAATAAATAAGATTTTATATTAAAATAATCTTATGCTGAAATTTTTTACACCGATTATTTTATTAACAATTTCAAATGTTTTTATGACATTTGCATGGTACGGGCATTTACGCCACAAAAGCTCTGCTCTTTGGGTTGTAATTCTTGTATCGTGGGGAATAGCTTTTTTTGAATATTGTTTTCAGGTTCCCGCCAATCGTTTCGGGCATGAAGTATATAATGTTGTGCAATTAAAAACAATTCAGGAAGTTATAACCCTTATAATATTCAGTCTTTTCAGTATATTTTATTTAAAAGAACAATTCAGATGGAATTATCTCGTAGGTTTTATTTTTATTGTTCTTGCGGTATTTTTTATTTTTAAAAAATAAATTTAAGGGATTTATATGTCGCTTCATCAAAAACATTATTACAGATTTATTTTAATAACGCTCGGGACTATACTTTATTTTTTGGCAAATATCCAGCGTGTTGCAATTCCGGGGGCGATATTTGATTTGCTTCAGGGAAATTTCCTTGTGAGTGCATCAAAAATTACGCTTCTTGGGTCAATTTTCTGCTATGTATATGCTTTTTGTCAGCTTATAGTCGGACTTATGGTTGATAAATTCGGCGGCTTCAGGGTTATTGCCATAGGAAGTGTTGTTTTTTCAATAGGTGCGATTTTATTTCCTCTTTCGGATAATATAAATATCCTTTATTTGAGCAGAGGACTTGTAGGCTTCGGTGCGGCAACATTTTATTTAAGCTCAATCAGAGAAGTAAAAAAATTTGCAAAAGATAAAAATTTTTCTCTTGCAATATCTTATATTTTGTTTATCGGATATTGCGGAGGGATATTTGCAAATGCGCCGTTTGTTGCCGTTGTTAATCAAGCGGGATGGCAAAATTCCCTGTTCTTAATAGGCTGCTTTACCGCAGTTGTTACTTTAATATATTTAACTTTGCTTCTAATCTTTAAACCCGTGCATATTGAAAAAAAGTCACATCTCAGTTTTTCACCGTTTATTGAAGTTTTAAAGAATAAGAAAAATATAAATCTTTATATTTTCGGCAGCATAAATTACGGACTATACTACGTTTTGCAAAGTATTATAGGTAAAAAATTTCTGCAGGATTTTTGCAACTTCGGAGTAAATAAAGCAGCCGTAATATTGTCTATAATGGCTGTAATATCCGCATTTGCAGGGACAATTGTTGCTTATATTTCAAAATGTATAGGAAACAAACGAGCTCCTATTTTTAAAATTGTCGGAATTTTATCCGTTTTATCCGTTTTATCCGTTTTCGGACTTTTGTTTTTTGATATTCATTCCAAAATAATTGCTTTAATATTCTGTATACCGTCTTTTATAGGAAGTATTTCTCCTCTTTTGATTTTAACTTTACATTGTTTAAACAGGTATGAAGTATCTGCAACCGCGGTAAGTATACAAAACTTCGGATTTTTTATGATGGTTGGTATTTTAGGGATGATATCGGGGCTGCTAATGAATGTATTTGAGCCTCAAAATATAAACGGTATTCTTATATATTCAAACAAATCTTACGCTCTTGTATACGGGTTGTTTTTAATACTAAGCGTAATTCAGGCAATTTGCGCGTTTAGAATAAAAGATGAAAAATTAATCTAAAAAATCATTAATTCTTTCAGGTGCAAGATACATAGGTGTTCCTTGCTTTTGAATGTATGTTTGTGTTTTTTTATATTCTTCCATTTTGCTTTCAATATAGCTTTGAACTTCCGTATCATAGGCCTTGAAGCCCATTTTATAATAAAAAGGAATAGGTGAGCCTACAGCCTCGTTTATAACCATGGCATTCAAAATAACTCTTCCCTCATATCCTTTTTCGAAGCTTCTTTTAACGGCTTCTTTAAGCATAAAGCTTCCGGCACCTTTACCTTTTGAAAAAAGAAGAGATATCTCAATTGCTCCTTTATTGTTTGAATAAAATTCATTATCGCAATCTTCGGTTTTGCATTTTGTTTCGATTGTTTTCATAGTGGCTTTTATATCGTCATCCGTTCCTTTTAATATATAAAACCCTTCATCAAAAGTTGTGAGTTTGTATTTTTCTCCTTGTATATCAACAATTTCTTCTTTAAAGCTCGGTACTTCATATGCGGAAGCGCATAAATCAAGAGTGCTATCGAAAATCGCTTTTTCTTCTTTTTGTTTTATATCTTTATAGCCTGCCTTAAAATTAACATTATTTAAGGCGGGAGAATAATAATTAAAAAGATTTATTTTTCCGATATTCATACTTCTTTTAAAAAACAAAAATACAAAATTTTGCCATTGCAAAATTAATTAAGGTATTCCTTGATTTTTTCAGGGTCAAGATACATAAATACACCTTCAATATCTATATCTTTTCCTGTTTTTTCATATCTTTGAATTTCTTTATCAATCCTTGATTGCTCTTCGGGGTAAAATGCTCTAAAACCTAACTTATTATAAAAAGGAATGGGTGAACCCGCTTTTTCAAATATATTGCAGGCAAATATTATAACTCTTCCTTCATAACCGAGTTCAAAGCTTTTTTTAACCGCCTGCCTAATCATTTCTTTGCCTGCGCCGTTGCCTTTTGAATAAAGTCCTTTAATCTGAACGGCACCGTTATTATCGGAATAAAAATCGGATAAACATCCTTTGGTTTTAGATTCTTGTATGCCAAGACTCATTGTGGCTTTTATATCGCCAATGCCTGATTTTAAGACATAAAAACCGTTATCATACGAAACAAGAGTCAGTTTATTCCCGTTAACATTAACCGCTTCTTTTTTACAACTTGTTGCCAATGTGCTATTGTGATTTATGTGTAATCTTAAAATTTTATCAAATAAAATTTTATCTTCATCGGATTTAATATCCTTATATCCCAAAAAAGCCGGTTTTTGAATTTTCGGACGGGAATAAGAATATGTTACGGGATTAATTCTTGTGATTTGCATACATTTATATAAAACATGTAAAGTTTAAAAGTTGCTAAGGTGAAAGAATAACCATTTCGCAGTTTTTACAGTCAAATTTAAGCGGATATTTGACATTTTTTTCATCAACAAGATATAGTTCTTCGTTTGTGCCGCAATCCAAAAAAGCTCTTTTCAGACAATGTTTTGTCCTCATAAGTTCTAAATTTTTTTTATCTTTTAATTTTTCAAAACTGTCCTGACATACTTTGCATCCGCATAATTCATAAAATTCGCGGGCTTTTTTATTGTGAACATTCAGCCTGTAGTCACCTTTATCTTTTGGAAATTTTGCTATATTAAGAGGCGGCTGCTTTTTAACTTTATATCTTGATAAAATCAGTTCTTTTAATTTTTCCGAAATTTCTCTTCTTATTTCATTTACCTTTGAAACAGGAAGGAAGGGGATATCTTCGGTTTTAAATTCGATATCCGACACTAAAAACGGCGTATCTGTCGTTTTTGAGAGTGACTTAATAAAATTATCCTTCATTTTATCTTTGTCTTTAGCGGTTTCCTGACTTACAAATTCTATAAAAGTTTTATTGTTGTCTTCGTCAAAAACCGTTATTTTATCTTTATATACAATAAATTTTATTTCAAGCTTTCTTTGAAATACGGTATTTTTAAGCGTTTTATTAAATTCCGTATCAAGATTTCTGTATACACCATCCCCTTTTTTTAAGTTGAGTTTTTTGTTCGGATATATTTTAATCCCGTCTTTAAGCTTATCGGTTTTATTTACAAGACAACCCGAAATTGAATTATCCGAGATAAAAATAAGACCGTCCTGCGGATTAACGGAAGAATTTGTTTTAACCGTAAAATTGTTTTCATTTATTGAAGTTATTTTTCCCAGAAATTCACCTGTTGACTTTGGAGTTAAAAAATTATAAATATTATCTTTTTTATTGAATAAGTAATCGTCGCAAAAACCTCTGTTAAAAGTTTTTTCCAATTTCGGGGTAAAATCAGCCAAAATCTTTCCCTTTGATATTCTGGGGTATTTTTCAAGAAGTTTGTGATAAAAATAAACATTATTTTTTATAAAATTTTCATCCTTTAATCTTCCTTCGATTTTAAAGCTTGTAACCCCCGCTTTTATAAGTTTATCAAGATGAGAAGACAAGTTATTATCCTTTAAAGATAAAAGATATTTATTTTTTGCAAGATATTCCCCTTTTTTATTAATTAAAGAATATTGTTTTCTGCAAGCTTGAGCACATTGACCTCTGTTTGCGCTTCTTTGTCCGATATAAGAAGATAAATAACATTGTCCCGAGTAGCATACACAAAGCGCGCCGGCTATAAAATGTTCAAGTTCAATATTTGTATTTTTTCTTATTTTTTCAATATCCGTAAGCGTCAGTTCTCTTGCAAGAATTACTCTTTTTAATCCTATTTCTTCAAAGAACTTAACTTTTTCCAAATCCCTTATGTCGCATTGAGTACTTGCATGAAGTACTATGGGCGGAAGCTTGTTTTCTGCGGCTAAATTTAAAATGCCGAAATCCTGAATTATAACGGCATCAACTTTTATTTTATACAATTGCTTTATTATTTTTTCGGCTTCAATAAGCTCATCATCGTCCAATATAGTGTTTAAAGTAACATATACCTTGACATTAAAAAGATGAGCATAATCCGTAACTTTTTTAATGTCTTCGATTGAATTGGATGCACTATGCCTTGCGCCGAAAAGATTAGCGCCTATGTATACGGCATCGGCACCTGAATTTATTGCATCAATTGCCGTTGTATAATTCTTTGCGGGAGCTAAAAGTTCGAGTTTTTGCATGATTTACTTATTTATTCTTTCTCTTCTTGTGATTTTAAAGAGTTTTTCGCTTACGAGTTTTTCTCCAATCCAGTGTGCAATGAGTTTTCCGTTTTCGTCATATACAAACTGCTCGTCATTATCCGCTGAAATTGAAACATTGATAAGGTTTCCGTACCTTGAATAACCTATTGTTTTCATATAGTTTTCATTGTGTTCAACAATGTCAAATCTCAGCAAATTGCCGAAAATATTGTAATAATATGTTGTATCGTCTTCTGTTACGTAAGTTACGGCATAAGACAGAAGTGTTTCTTTAAAAAAGAACGGACAAAGGACTCTTGAGTCTATTTCATACTCTTTATTTTTAATAGATGCAATATTTTCTTTTCTGTTCGGGTCTTTAAGGTAATCTTTGTAGAAAGATTTTTCTATTTTTCTCGGTAAATCCCTGAAAGCTTCTATTCTTGCGCTTGCTTCATTATATTTTATTCCCGCTTTTATAACTTCTTCCTCTTCTTCCGCAAAAGCAAAAGAGAATACGGACAGCGTAAAAATAAGTAATATTGCCCTAATCATCATTTTTTTCATAAAATTCCTCAGCTTTCCTGAACATTTCGTCAATATTTTTTACGGGTATAATTTCTTTGTTGCTTCTAAAATATGTCAGTTGTCTTTTTGCAAAGTTTCTCGTATGTTGTTTTATTTTTTCAATAATTTCATTTTCGTCTTTATAAAGTTTTGAGTCAAAAAATTCTTTATAACCTATTGTAGCGTATAAAATTTTGTTATTCGGATATTTTTCTTTATTCTTGCGCCATTCTTCCTTCAAACCCAGACTTATCATTTTATCTACCCTTTTATTAATTCTTTCATAAAGAATATTTCTTTCAATGTCGGGCATAATATACAAAACATTGTATTTGGGATTTTCTTTTCTTTTATATTCGCTTACCGGCATATTAAGCTGAACGCACATTTCAATTGAGCGAATAACCTTATCTTTGTTATTCGGATGTATTAAAGAAGCTCTTTTGGAATCGAGCCTGTTTAATCTTTCCCAGAGGGTAATGTTGTCGAGTTTTGATAATTCTTCCCTTAATTCTTTATTTATTCTGCATTCAGGCAGAGCCTCTTTATTTATAAGGCTTTTTATATAAAACCATGTTCCGCCCGATATAATTACGTTTTTATTTTTTGATAATATGTCATTAATTGATTTTGTGGCTTCAAAAACGAAATCACCTGCGGAAAATTCTTTTTCTACCGTCAATATATCAATTAAATGATGCTTAATCCCGCATTGTTCTTCAACAGACGGTTTTGCGCTTACTATATCCAAATCTTTATAAACAATTCTTGAATCGGCACAGATAATTTCAGCGTTAAACTTCTTCGCCAGTTGTATCGCTGATGTTGTCTTCCCCGATGCTGTCGCTCCTGTCAGGATTAGAATTTTTTTGTTCATAACAGTTAAATATTATCATAATAACGTAAGATACGAAATATATATGAATAAATAAATTAATAACGCTCAAAATAGGATTGAATGAAGTTAAAGTTTTTAATATTCCCATAAGCATAAAAGTAAGGCAAAATATTGCATAGAGTCCTATTGATAAACCGAAGTTTTTAAATGTAAATTTAAAACATTCAAGAAATGCCGTAAACGGTTTTATAAAGATGTTTTTTGCCTCGGTTTTAACAAAAGTTACGGGTAAAAACATAAACATGAAATTAAATACGGAATATAAAACAATAAAAGTAATTTGCCATCCGTATATAATAAACATCTTATCCGACGAAAGATTGTTTATGTAATCAAGATATGCATTGCTGTCACCCGATAAAGTTGAAATATCTTTTATTAAAAACGAAGGATCGCCGAATACTTTTAAAGAAAATTCTTTTGCGATATATGAAACAAGAAAAATTGCAATTGAATATACAATTATTGTTATAATTGACGGTACAATATTTTTTCCCGCACCTTCAAAAAATATTCCCGCTAAAGACTTCTTTTCTTTTTTTCCCGCTTCATCAAACAGTTGAAGCCATCCCCCAAAAAATACCGCAAATAAAAGAAATATACAAACAAGTATCAAAAGTCCGTATATTTTTGACTGCATTAAAAAAATGTAAGGAGTAAATAAACTCAACAAAATTAAAAACAAAACCAGAAACAAAGTTATTGCCGGCGAATTGTTCACATCTTTAAAGGATTTTTTTATCAGCTGCGATATCATTATTACCTCTTATAAATAATCAATTAAAATTTACAAATTCTTTTAAATAATCTATTATTAAATATAGTACGAGCAACCAAAAATACAAGGTAAAAAATGTTAAATTTTTCAAAAAAACATAATTATCCGGGAGTGTTGATTTGTGTTGAAGGAATAGACGGTTCGGGAAAATCGACACAAATTGAACTTTTATACAGCTGGCTGAAATCAAAAAATGCGGATGTGATTTTAACCCAGTGGAACAGCTCCGAACTTATCGCAAACACTACCAAAAAGGCAAAAAAGAAGAATTTATTATCGGGAAGAACATTTTCTCTTCTTCATGCCGTTGATTTTGCAGACAGACTGGAGCGAACAATAAAACCCGCCCTAAAAGCCGGATTTATTGTACTTGCCGACAGATATGTATATACGGCTTTTGCAAGGGACGTTGCAAGGGAAGTAGACCCGAAGTGGGTCAGAAATTTGTATGGTTTTGCAATAAAACCCGATTTGGCTTTTTATTTTGATGTATCTCCGAGGGACAGTCTGGAAAGAATTTGCTCAAACAGGCAGCCGGGGTATTATGAAGCCGGAATGGACATGAAATTATCCAACAATCCGTATAAGAGTTATGTTATATTTCAAAACAGAATAGCGGAACAATACAGAAACATGCTTGACGAGTTTGAGTTAATTAAAATTGATGCAAAAGAGTCAATTCATAAAAAGCAGGAGCTTATAAGAGCGAAGGTTTTGGAAGTTTTGGAAAAAAATAAAATTAAGGTTTAATATGAAGGCAAAAGAAAAAGTCAAAAAGACAAAAGAAGTAACAAAAGCACACGGATATAATGGTATGCTTGTTGTAATCGAAGGAACGGACGGTTCGGGCAAGTCAACTCAGGTTAATTTGTTATCTCAATTTATTAAAGATAAAAGTTACGGCTGTACGGTATCGGAATGGAAAACTTCAAGGCTTATTTCGGGTGTGATTAATGAAGCAAAAGAAAAAAATATGCTAAACACTACGACATATTCACTTCTTTATGCCGCCGATTATACGGACAGACTTGAAAACGAGATAATTCCCGCCCTGAAAGCAGGCTTTGTTGTTTTGATGGACAGATATATCTATACGGCATACGTAAGAGATTCCGTAAGGGGTCATGATATAAAATGGGTAAAAAACCTATACAGCTTTGCGCCGAAGCCGGATTTGGTTTTTTACTTAAATGTGCCGACGGAAATTTTGATTAAAAGACTTATAGCTAAAAACGGCGTACTTGATTATTTTGAGTCCGGAAGAGATATAGGACTTTCGACAGATACATACAGCAGTTTTGAAATTTATCAAAAAAGGTGTCTTGAAGAATATAAAAAATTAAAAAAAGAATTTAATTTTATAGAACTCGACGGAACTAAATCTCAGGAGGAGCTTCATAAAGAAATCAGAGCAAAAGTTCAGGAGCTGCTTGATAGCGGATTTGTAAGTTAAACCGCTGTTTAAAAAACATCGGTTATGATACAATTATTAAGTATCAAGGGGTTTTTATGGAAGATAAAAAGACACTTATATTAATAGACGGGCATGCGCTGGCATTCAGAATGTTTTTTGCACTTGAAAGAACAGGCATGCAAACAACCGACCATATTCCGACATGGGCTGTTTACGGTTTCTTTAAAGCAATATTTGATTTGCTTGCGGACAAGAAATTGCTTATAAAACCCGATTCTATAGCGGTTGCGTTTGATGTGTCAAAAGCGACATTCAGGCTTGAAAAGTATTCGGAATACAAGGCAAACAGACTAACTATGCCCGATACCTTAAGAAGCCAGCTTGATACAATTCAGGAAGGGTTAAAAGCTCTTGATATTCCGATTTATACAAGTATGGGATATGAAGGAGATGATGTTATAGGAACGATATGCTCAAAGGCAAAGGCAAAAGGGCATAAAACGTACATTTTAACGGGCGATAAGGATAGCTTCCAGCTTGTTGATGATGAAGGGCTTGTAACGATTTTAATTCCTCAAAAAGGCGAGATAAATAAATACAATAAAGAAAAAGTATTTGAAAATCTGGGCGTGTACCCCTGTCAGGTTGTTGACTATAAAGCTCTTTGCGGAGATACATCGGATAACATTCCCGGAATCAAAGGAATAGGGCCAAAAAGCGCATCGGGTTTATTAAATGAATATCAGACCCTTGATAATATTTATGAAAATATTGATAAAATAACAAAAAAATCCTTAAAAGAAAAACTTATTGAAGGAAAAGAAAGCGCTTATTTATCGCAATTTTTGGCAACAATTAAAAAAGATCTTGATATAGATTTTGATTTTAATTCCGCCTGCCTTACAATTCCGGATAAAGAAAAAGTGAAAGCGTTTTTCCAAAAAGTTCAATTCTATTCTTTTGTTAAAAATATTGATAAATTGCTTTTGCCTTTTAACGAGGTAAAAAAAGAGGCGGTATGCACTTCTTTCGAGGATGGTAAAAATTCTCAAATGTCCCTTTTTGGTTTTGTTGAAGAAAAAAAAGAAGAAAAATTTGAAAAAAAAGAAATAAAAAAACTTGATATAAACAGTTCTAAAGACTTTATCCGAAATATTAAAGACGGAGATAAAATAGCATTTCTTGTTGACTTTATGGAAAACGATTTGTGCTATATTGCAAAAGACACTACGGTTGCAAAAGCAAGAATAATTGATGTTAAAAATATTCTGGAAAATGAAAACATTAAAAAATGTACTTACGATTGTAAAAATATAAGAACAGAGATAAAAGGAATAGTGTCCGATGTTCAACTTTCAAGCTATGTAAAGGATTCATCGAGGAAGCATGACCTTATTACGCAAATTAACGAATGCCTTGAAATTATTCCTGATGAAGAAGACTATTATCTTTTGTGTTCATATATTCTTGATTTGGATGATTATTACAATAAAAATTTAACCGAAAAAGAGCTTGAATTGATAAATAAAACAGAACTTCCGTTAAGCTTTGTTTTAAAAGATATGGAGGATACGGGCGTTAAGCTAGATACATCCTGCTTAAAAACAATCGGGGATGAAATTGACGTTAAAGTAAAGGATTTTGAAGAAAAAATATATAATGAAGCAGGATGCACGTTTAATATAAATTCTCCAAAGCAAGTAGCGGAAGTCCTTTTTGATAAAATGCAAATTAAACCCAAAAAGAAAGGAAAATCCGGAAATTATTCAACAAGCGCTAAAATACTTGACGAACTTGCGCTTGATTATGAAATAGCATCAAATATACTTGAACACAGACAATTAATGAAATTAAAAACGACATATATTGATGCGCTTCCGAAATTAATAAAAGCTGACGGTAAAATTCACACACATTTTAATCAAATCGTCACAACAACGGGAAGATTATCTTCATCCGACCCTAACTTACAAAATATTCCGATAAGAACGGATTTTTCAAACAGAATAAGAGGGGCATTTATTCCGTCCGATGAAAATTCCGTTATAATGAGTGCGGATTATTCACAGGTTGAATTAAGACTTCTGGCACATTATTCGGGGGATGAAGTGCTTATTAATGCTTTTAAAAATGATATCGATATCCATAAAGTAACGGCATCCAAAATATTTAATGTTCCGATGGAGGATGTTACAAAAGATATGAGAAGAAAAGCAAAAACAGTGAACTTCGGGATAGTATACGGACAAACAAGATACGGGCTTTCATCAACTTTAAAAATAGACCCGTGGGAAGCGCAAGAGCTTATTAATAAGTATTTTGAAACCTATCCGAAAATTTCTCAATATATCAATTCCACATACGAGATGGTGAATGAAAAAGGATATGTTGAAACATTATTCGGCAGAAGAAGATATCTTGGTGCGGAATTAAATTCAAGAAACGCAAATATAAGAGAATTTGCGGCACGCGCTGCCATAAATGCACCGCTTCAAGGGACAAGTGCCGATATTATAAAAATGGCCATGGTGGATTTGCACAAAAAATTAAAGAACTATAAATCAAAAATGATACTTCAAATTCATGATGAACTTGTGCTTGAAGTGCCGGAAAATGAACTTGAAGAAGTTAAGAAATTAACCGTCGAAGCAATGGAAATGAATCAACCGTTAAAAGTACCCTTAAAGGTTGAAGTCGGATTTGGCAAAACATGGATGGAGAAATAAAATGATAAAAAAAATATCTGTAATTGCAATATTGTTATTATCTTCTTTCGCGTTTGCCGATAACGGCGTGCTTCAAAACAGCTATAAAATATATCCGAAAGATGCAGACAGCTTATTTATGTATGCTATGAATGCTCTTAGCTCGGACGGCAGATATAATATATCCGAAATACAGACTAAAAACGGTTATATTTTATTTACAAATGCTTCAAAATATTATCTTTTAAAGGTTACAAAGAGATATCAAAATCAATCCGAAGTTAAAGTTTTGCCGAGAAACAGCGATTTTTCACTCGGATATGAAACGGCACAAAATGTTTTTAGTTTAATTGATAATGAAATTAAAAAACCCATGGAGCTTGTTAAATAAATGGAGAAGTCAAAGTATGCCGAAGTCCTCGTTGATATAAGCAAATTGGGTACTAAAACATTCAGCTATCTTATCCCCGATGATTTAAAAGACGAAATTAAAATCGGACAAAGCGTAACCGTTCCTTTCGGAAGAAGAAAAGAGGGTTTAAAAGCCTATGTTGTAGGCTTTACAAATTATCTTGAGGAGGGAATAAAAGCAAAGCCAATAGAAAATATTCTTGAAACTACGCCTTTGTTTTCTCTTGAATATCTGAAGCTTCTGGAATGGGTTAGCGAGTATTACTTTTGCGATATTCAAACGGTCTTGAATGCGGCATTGCCCCAAAAATTTTTTGAAAAAAACGTAAAAAATTACAGGAAGCCAAAAAAAGAAAATGCAATTTATAACTTTGAAAAAAAAGAAAATGAAATAAAATTATCCGATGAGCAAAATAAAGTATACGGGGAAATCAAGAGAATAAACCCTAAAACAGCTTTGATATATGGAATTACCGGTTCGGGAAAGACGGAAATATATTATAAACTTATTGAAGATACCATTGAAAGCGGTAAAAATGTTATTTTTCTGGCACCTGAAATTGCCCTTGTTTCCCAGCTTACAATAAGAACAATCGAAAGATTTGGCAAAGAGTCTGTCGCAATTTGGCATAGCTCGATAACCGAAGCTGAAAAATATGAAACATGGAAAAAATTAAAAAATAATGAAATAAGAATTTTATTCGGCGCAAGAAGTGCCGTGTTTGCCCCTATAAAAAATGTGGGCTTGATTATTATTGATGAAGAGCACGACGGAAGCTATAAACAAACGATGCCAAATCCGAGATATAACGCTAAGGATGTGGCAAAAAAGCTTTGTGAATTGTATAACTGCAATCTTGTTTTGGGTTCGGCAACACCTTCAATTGAAAGTTATTATGAGGCGGTTAATACAAACTCTTTGTTTACTTTAAAAACAAGGTATAATAATGCAAAACTTCCGCATGTTTCGGTTATCGATATGAGGGAAGAAAGAGCGGAAAAAAACTATTCTCTTTTTTCAAGAACTCTTGTGAATAATGTTAAAGAAACTATCGAAAAAGGCGAGCAGGTAATATTTTTAATAAACAGACGGGGGTTTGCAAGCTACACTCAATGTATGGAATGCGGAGAGGTTTTAATGTGCGAAAAATGTGCAATTCCTCTTATATATCACAGGAACACCAATTCTTATAAATGTCATTATTGTAATTATGAAAGGCAAATTACAAACTGTCCGAAATGCAATTCAACAGCATTGGAACATTTCGGACTCGGGTCTGAAAAAGTTGAAGAAGCCGCAAGAGTCTTTTTCCCTGATTACAGAATAGAAAGGCTTGATTCCGACAGTTTAAATCAAAAAAACAAACACGTTGAAATTTTAAAAAGATTTCAAAACGGCGAAACGGATATATTAATCGGTACTCAGATGATTGCAAAAGGTTTGGACAATAAAAATGTTACTCTTGTCGGGGTTATTAATGCGGACTTAAGCTTTAATCTTCCTGATTACAGGAGTTCCGAGCGCGGTTTTTCAATATTAACTCAGGTTGCCGGTCGCTCAGGACGCGGAGATAAGGAAGGAAAAGTTATTTTTCAAACATATAATTCAAATAATGAATTTTTGAAAAACGCAAAAGAACAGGATTATGAAAACTTTTATGAAACGGAGTCATCTCTTAGAGAAATGTTAAATTATCCTCCGTTTTCAAGAATGATAAGAGTAATTTTATCTTCCAAAAACGAATACAGGGCTCAAAAGGCAGCTTCCGAAATTGAGTTCAATTTGTCGGGCTATTTAAAAAAGATGTCCTATGATGAAGCAATAGAGATATTGGGGCCGGTTGAATGCATAATTAAAAAAATAAAAGAAGAATTCAGGTATAATATTATAATCAAAAATCAACTTAATAGCACAGGACATAAAGCTGTTTTAAGGTTTTTAAAATCCGTCAAACTGCCGCCCGATATAAAAATGGTTGTAGATATAGATCCGAGCGACATTCTATAAGAGGTTTATTGGCGTTGTTCACCTCCTGCTTGCTGATTGGCATTATCGGCAACTCTCATTTCCTGAAGTCTTTGTTGACCGTTCATAACAACTTGATATAATTTATTCAAGTCCTGTTCAAGATTGTTTAAAAGCTGTTGTGCATAGCTTTGAGATTCTTCCTTCATCCTTATTGAGTCATTTTTTGCACTTAATCTTAATTCCTGAGCTTCGTTAAAGGCTGCCATTTTTATTTGCTGGCATTCGTCAAAAACAGTTTGTCTGAATTTTTCGGCATATTCTTCCATTGCTTTATTTAAGCTTGATTCGTTTAAAAGCTTATATCTTTGATTTTCGGCATCCTGAATAATTCTTTCGGCTTTAAGCTGCGCTTCCTGAAGAATTTCATCTTTCTTTTTTAAGATTATTTTTGCATCATTGATTTCATCGGATATGGCATTAGGAAAAGCATCAACAATTCTGCAAAGTTCTTTTGAACTGATAAGCAATCGTCCCGGAATTAAAAAACTGGGGCTTTCATCTATGAGAGCAGTTAAATCATCTATTAAATCAAACATTTTTTCTGATTTAGACATTTTATTTTAAACCTTTCCTATGCTTTTTTTAAATATTCTACTACGTTTTTCGGAACAAATTTTGAAATATCGGTTTTGTAGTTTGATAATTCCTTTACGATGCTTGAAGAGATAAAATTGTGTTCCGGTTTTGTCGATAAAAATACTGTATCAATTTCAGGTGCTATGACTTGGTTTGTTTGACAAAGTTGAACTTCATATTCAAAATCGGTAATTGTTCTTAATCCTCTGATTAAAAAATTTGCCCCGACATTTTTTGCAAATTCTACGGTAAGACCGTTAAAACTTGCCACCGTAACATTTTTCATGTTTTTTACGGCTTCTTGAATGAGTTCAACTCTTGTTTGAACAGGTAAAAACGATTTTTTTTCGGAATTATTTAAAACCGCAATTACCACCTCGTCAAACATTTTTCTTGCGCGTTCAAGAACATCAAGGTGACCGTTTGTTATAGGGTCAAAACTTCCCGGATATAATGCTTTTTTTATTTTTGGCACATTATTATCTATCATAATTCATATTATAGTATCAACAAACATTTATATCCAAAAATTAAGACAGCATTTTAAAAAATGTAAATATTTCTTTACAATTCCGGAGCTACTTCAAGAGTATCGGAGTTTCCGTCAATTAATTCAATAAGTTTATCCTGCCAGCCGGCATCTTTCTTTAAGAAATAATCAGCACCGCCGTTTAAACATCTCACTTTATTTTCGGCTTTATTCGAGGCGGTAATAATGATTATTTTTGTATCAAGGTTGTTCTGGGTAATAATTTTCTTTGTTTCGTTTAAAAGAGTATAGCCTTCTTGTTCGGTTGAAACAAATAAATCCATAACCACATATTTAAAACTTGAATGAATAAAAGCGTTTAAGCCGTTAAAAATGTCTTTTGCAACTTGAACATTATATCCGAGGTTTTCCAAAGTAACCCTTATCTGATATGTTACAACCCCTATATCATCAATTACCAGTATATTTCTTGAAGAATTTGTCGATTGACCTTCGCTGCTTTGCTCTTTATTGCCTTCTGATGTTGTATCATGGTTTTTTATTTTTTTTACGACATTCATAAGACTGTCATCGGATATATCTTCGGGCATTTCCATATTTGCCATTTTATAGAGTTCTTTTAAAAGACTTTTGTCTATTTCAACTTTGGAGTTTTCTTCCATTTTTTACCTCTAATCTTTGGTTTTGACATTTTTTTCGCTTATATCGGTAATTCTTAAACCGAAATTATCTTCAATAATAACTACTTCACCTCTTGCAACTTCCCTTCCGTTTGCAAGAAGCTTAATCGGCTCTGATGTTGTATTATCAAGCTCAATTATAGAGCCTTTTGTTATATCTAAAACTTTTTTTAAACTGGCGTCTGTTTCGCCGAGTATTGCCGATATTTCAAGTTCAACATCAAGAAGAAGATTATAAGTGCCCGTCCTTTTTGCCATAGGCGGTCTTTCAACATTTTCCAGTTTGCTTATATCAAGGTTTTTAGGCTCTTTAGACAAATTTTACTCCTTTTCCTGATATTGACCTGTTATTTTAACGCATACTTTATTTTTAATACTGCCGGGTGCAACATAGAACTTCTTTTTGTTGTTTACGCATCCGATAAGCTCTTCATTGAGCTTTTGATCAAGTTTAATAATATCATCTTTTTTTAAAGAAATCACATCATTTATTTCCATATTGGCAGTACCGAGTATGACCCTGAAATCCACTTCGGCACCTTTGATTTTTTCCAGTGTTTCATTTTTTCCTATTTCATTTGCCGAAACATTTGCATGCTGATAGATGTATTGCGGTGTTAATTTGGGAAGCACCGTTTCAAGAACAGGATAAGGGAAACAAATATTCATTAAACCGAAACTTTTTTTGCCGAAGCGAACCTCAAAAGAGATTAACGTTACGATTTCTCCCGAATTTGTAATAGGTATGGTGTGATATCCGTTAACAAGAGCTATAAATTCGGATTTAACCGGTAAAATTGTACCCCAGGCTTCTTCCAATATTTTTATTATTTTTTCCGTGAATTTTGTTGTTAAAAGTTCCTCAATCTGTGTTAATTCTTTTCCGTGTTCGGAGGATATTCCCGCGCCGCCGAGCATTCTGTCAAGAACAACGGCAAGTACTTCCGGACTCATTCCCATGGAAATTTCGCCCGTCAGAGGATTTAGCTTAAAAATCATATTTTGTACATGCGACGGCATTGAACAGATATATTCTTCGTATGTAAGCTGGTCAACGGAAATAACATCAATTTCAACTTCCATGCGCAGGTATCCCGTTAAATTTTGTGCAAGATGTCTTACAAAATCCCTGTGAATATCCTGAAGAGCTTTTAAGTGTTCTTTTGAAAATTTATCCGGACGTCTGAAGTTATAGAGTTTGCAGCTTTTTTTAAACTCGTCGGAAACGCTCGAATCAAGTTCAAGTGCGGTTTCTTCTCCGCTTATATTGGCTTGTGAATTAAGTTCTTGTTCTTCCATCTTAAAGTATACTTTCCTTACTACAATATACTATCAGTATTATTCCTTGTCTATCATATTCAAGATGGAATTTATCAGATTGGGGGGTAAAATTTAAAAATCTAAAGTTTGTAACAAAATGTAAATATATTATCTTAAAATCTAAAGTTTTTATGAAAATGTGACGATATTCATTATGTAAGCAATAAGGCAATGACAATAAGGAGATACGAGAATGGAAAACGTTAATCAAATCAGATTTGGCAACAGTTATGCCATCGGAAATTTTGCATCAAAGCAATCACAAAAGAAAGAAGAATCCAAAGACAATACTTTAGAGGAATCTTCAAAAAATCAAGTTTCGGTTAATCCTGAAGATGTATTAAATGCAATGAACATCGCAGGATCACAAAAAATGTTACAAGTTAATTCTTCTTCAAAGGAAGTTAATCCGCTTGAACACTTATCAAGTGAAAGAATAGCAGATATTGAAGCCATGATGGATGAATTTGACAACGGAGTTAAAGAGGTTTCCGACTTTTTAGCGGAAGAATTTCCCGGAATATCGGAAACTGATAAAAATACTCTCGCAGCTGCAGTTTTTGCTCGTGAGTAATTGATAAGTTTTCCTTATTCTCCTCTATTGTTTAACTTTTTGATGCCGTTAAAATTATTTAACGGCTTTATTTTTTTATATATTTCCGTGATAAAATAATTTAAAAAGTCGGCTGATAATCGCGTAGCAAATTTGTTATGAGGAAAGTCCGGACAGTCAGATAGCATATTGCTTGGGAAATCCAAGTGCCCGTGAGGGTGAGGACAGTGCCACAGAAATGAAGGTTACTGCGCAAATCCTTTAGGATTTATGCTCAGCAAAAGTGCAACGGCGGAGTAAGAGCCCACCGCTGATATTGTGAAATATCAGGCAAGGTAAACCCCGATAGACTGCAAGTTTGACTTTGCAACAGGTGCTATCCCGTTTCTTATTTAAAGAAGTTGCAAGAAAAAACGCATTAGACAGATGATTATTTTAGTTACAGAATCCGGCTTATAACTGACTTTCTGCCTTATTTATATAAGGCAGTTTTTAAGACAGATTTTATTAAAATTATAAAAATCTTTTCGTGATATAATTTGTTTTATTAGAAAGCAGGGTTAAGTAATGGATAAATTTTATACAACAACGGCAATAGATTATGTAAACGGAGCTCCGCATATCGGTCACGCTTACGAAAAAATACTTACAAACGTTATATTCAGACATTTTTCAAAAAGAACCGATGATGCATATATGCTGACAGGTACTGATGAACACGGAATTAAAATTCAAAAAACCTCAGCTCAGACGGGACAGACTCCTAAAGAATTTTGTGACGGTAATGCTCAAAAATTTATTGATTGTTGGAAATTGCTTGATATTAACTACTCTCAATTTATAAGAACAACCGATGAAAACCATAAAAAGACAGTTCAAAAAATATTTAAAAAACTTGTTGAAAAAGGCGATATTTATAAACATTCATACACGGGATTATATTGTGCGGGCTGCGAAGCGTTTTTATCGGAAAAAGACCTTGATGAAGACGGATGCTGCCCTAATCACAAGAAAAAACCCGAAGTTGTTTCCGAAGAAAACTATTTCTTCAGATTGACAAAATATAAAGAACGGATTGAAAAACATATAAAACAAAATCCGGATTTCATAATTCCGTCCTTCAGAGCAAATGAAGTTTTAAATCAGCTTGAAAACATCGAAGATATTTCTGTTTCAAGGGCGAAAACAAATGTAAGCTGGGGAATTGATGTATTGGATGATACGGAGCAGGTAATTTACGTTTGGATTGATGCTTTATCCAACTATATAACCGCTTTAGGATATGATACGGAAAATCCGTCCGATAAATTTAAAAAATACTGGCCTGCCGATGTTCATGTTATCGGAAAAGACATATTAAAATTCCACAGTATTTACTGGCTTGCAATATTAATGGCACTTGAACTTCCTTTACCGAAGCATATTTTAGCTCACGGATGGATAACCATAGACGAAACAAAAATGTCTAAATCGCTTGGTAATGTTGTTTCTCCGGCTAGCGTAATTGAATCCTTTAATATGGATATACCCGATGCATTGAGATATTATATGGCAACATCGGCTCCCTGCGGTAAAGACGGAAATTATTCGGATGATGATTTTAAAGAAAAAGTCAATGCACATCTTGCAAATTCTATGGGAAATCTTTTAAACAGAACATTATCAATGCTTGTTAAATATTTCGAAGGTGAAATAAAAGAAGAATTTATTGTTAAATCGGATTTATTTACGGAAGCTAAAAAGACAATTGAAGAAGTTAAACACCACTTTGATTATTATGAAGTTCAGGAAGCCTCTTTAAAAATCGTTGAGCTTGTAGATAAAACAAATAAGTTTGTTACGGATAATGCTCCATGGACATTAGCAAAAGAAGGAAAAATGACCGAATGCGGAAAAGTTTTATACACTGTTTTAGAAACAATGTGTACGATTGCTTCTTTGATTGAACCGTATTGTCCGAATATTGCGCAAAGAATGGCATCTCAGCTTAAATATGATTTAAATACAAAATATGATGATATTACATTTGATAATATTAAAGCGGGTAAATTGATTTCAAAAGAAGAGATTACGCCTGTATTTTTAAGACTCGACAGCGAGCTTGCGGATAAAACCAAAAAATAAAAGGTAGTTTTTGATGAATAACGTTAATAAAACAATATTTACAAATGAGTTAAAGCTTGTATTTTTTATTGCTTTAACTTCTGCAATAATTTTGTTTTTCGGATATGTAATTTCCGAAATGTTCGGCTTCGGACTTGAAGGTATTTTAATTTCATTAATACTTGCAGCCGGAGTTAACTTTTTTTCTTATTTCTTCTCAAAAGACATTGTCCTAAAATCGCAGGGCGCAATAAGAATGCGGGAAGAAGAATTTCCGGAATACTATAATAACGTTAAAATGATGTGTGAAAAAAATAATATAATTATGCCTGAGCTGTATTATATTAATACATCTTCCCTTAATGCTTTTGCAACGGGAAGAAATCAAAAAAATGCAGCGGTTGTTGTAACTTCGGGATTGTTAAAAACCCTTCCGATGAATGAAATTATGGGTGTGGTAGGTCATGAGTTATCTCACATTATCCATAAAGACATAATGATAACAAGCTTTATTTCTACCCTTGTCGGATATATTACGATACTTGCATCGGTTTTAAGAAATAATGCAATGTACAATTCCGCAAGAAACAGAAATTCCAATTCTACACTCCCTCTTCTTGCAATTACCGCGACTATTATTGCTCCGGTTGTTGCAACATTAATAAGAATGGCGGTTTCACGTTCAAGAGAATATATGGCTGACGCTACGGGCGGTAAAATATGCGGCAATCCGCAATATTTAGCAAATGCTTTGTATAGAATAAGTCACGGAGGATGTGCAATGCCGACAGCAAATGAAGCCGTTGCGCCTTTATATATTTCAAACCCTCTCAGAGGCGGATTTTTATCAAATTTGTTTTCAACTCACCCCAATACGGAAGACAGAATTAAAAGATTGGAAAACATGCAATTTTAAATTGATTTTATCTGATAAAAATGAATTCGGTAATATTATCACGATGTGATACTTGACTCATTTGACTGTTATAGCCCAGAATATTACATTCCGAATCGTCATCGAATGATACTTTATCGATATCTCTTGTTTTATCTTTATCATTATCAAGCATAATTAACATTTTTTTGGAATTTCTGATATCTATATTATCGCTGCCTTCTTTTGGATTTATTTCGACATTTGAGCAATTAACAAATGAATATTTGTCATTTTTTTCTGTACCCGTTATGTCGGTAAGAGTGTTTTTGGAATTAAAACCGTAAAATTCAATCGTTCCGTCGTCGAGTGCCGTAATGTATGCATTTTCAAGTTGTTTTTGAGCTTCAACTACAGTTCCGTCTTTCAATGATATTTTGTAGGAGTTTGGGCTTGTTTGATAACTTTTGGTATTTGAAAAGTCAAAAATACTTGCATCAACTCTTATTGAGCCGATTGATAAATATTTCCATTGCTCTTTTATGTTGCTGTCATTTAAAGCGTTGTTCTGAATTTCCGAAACATTTAAATCCATAATTTTCCTCGTTTTTTAAGATTTCCTTATATAAATAAAAATATTTTTTTGAGAAAAAATTGATGGATTTTTTATTATTTGAAATATTTCTTAATATATTTTATTTTAATCCTGCCCATAGTACTCCGATAAGGACTGTCGGGATTATAAATTTTAATCCGATATCAAAGAGTACCGCAAAAAATTTGTTGCTTATAAATTGAGAACCCTTTATCTTTAAAAACCATCCGGCAATTATGCATAAAAATAAGGTATTTAAAGGCATAAGGATGCTGGACGTTGTAAAATCAAGAAAATCAAATATTGTTTTTCCGAATAAGGTAACACCGTACAGTTTACCGAAGGATAGCGACGCAGGAATTGCAATAGCTGAAATTATTATAAACAATATAACGGAAGCTTTAATTCTTGAAATTTTCATACGTTCGGTAAAAGATGCTATTGCGACTTCTAAGATGCTTATTCCGGATGTTAGCGCAGCGCAGAATAAAAGTATGAAAAATGCCGCAGAAACCACGTTTCCGAACGGAATTTTTGCAAAAATATTGGGTAAAGTTACAAAAACAAGTCCCGCTCCAGAATTTGGTTCCAGTCCGAATGAAAAAATAGCGGGAAATATCATAACCCCTGCCATAAGGGCAAACATTGTGTCCGAGAAAATTATGGTATAAGTTGATTTTACTATGCTTTTATCTTCTTTTATATAGCTTCCGTATGTTAATAGCGCACCCATACCGATACTTAAAGTAAATAGTGCCTGTCCCAGTGCAGCTAAAAACATTTCGGCACTAACTTTAGAAAAATCGGGTTTAAACATATATTCAATGCCGAGGTTTGCATTCGGTAAATTTAAAGAAAATATTATCAGACCGATAAGCAAAACCGCAAACAAAGGCATTAACACATTATTTGCAAATTCTATGCCTTTTTTTATTCCTCTGGAAATAAAAAACATACACATAAACAAAAATAAGAGTGTAAAAATAACGGGAAGTGTTGAACCTTGAATAAAGGATGAAAAATACCCGCTAAAGTCCGATGTTTTGTAGCTTACAAAGCTAATATAAATGTAATTTATAATCCATCCGCCCACAACAAAATAAAATGATGAAATAAGCACTCCCGTAAGAGGATTTAAAAAACCTAACGGTTTAAATTTCGGATTGACGGATTCATATGCCCCTATGCATTCTTTTTTTAAAATTTTTCCTGTTGCAAGCTCTGCCAGAAGCGGAATAAAGCAAATCGTTAAAATTAAAAACAAATATACAATAAGAAAAACAGCACCTCCGTACTTACCCATAATGTACGGAAATCTCCATATATTTCCGAGTCCTACGGCAGAACCTATGCTTGCTAAAATAAATGAATATCTGGATGTCCAGCTTGGTCTTGATGAGTCCAAAATATCTCCTTTATGCAATTCTAAGTACCGGAATTATACTACAAAATTAGTCCTTTAAAACCGTATTAATATATGAGATAAACTCTTAACATACTTGCAAAAACCTGTTTTTATGGTATATTTAAGTCAGATTTGTGTTGTTAAATTATTAAATAGACAGGGGGCTTCCAAATGAAAGTGGATTTTCGTTTGCATACGAGTTCTGCCGTAAAAAATTGTGCTGCGGCAAAAAAAGTTCAGGCGCAAGAAACGATACCTAAAACAAGTATGAATAATACCGGAATGCTTTTGAGTTTTACCGCAAATCCTCTGAAAAATACTTCTCAGGTAGCTTCAATTGCTCCCGAATATCAGGGAATATTAAATAGTGTATATAAACTGGGCGGTCTGGGTAATGTAGCGGGAGAGGCCTCTCTTGCTTTTTCGGATAGCGGAAAAATGGATTTCAGGACTTTTGTTCCTTATTATGCACCCGAAAATACTTCGGGCGGTATAAAAGTGAAAACACCTTTAATTGAAGAAGGAAAACCTGTCGTGTGGGATGTTCCGAGGGTTGCAAACGGCACACCCATTATGCAGGACGGAAAACCTGTAATTGATAAAGTGCCCGCATATGAATTTAAGTCAGTGCCTGTGGATTATGTGCTTCAGGAAGGTGAAAATTTTGTTATCCATGAGCCTGTTAATAAATTTGCCCCATGGAAAACAGGGTATAAAATTCTTGAAGAAACAGGTATAACAGGTAGTGTTGAATCCGTTAACGATGATTTATCGGGTATGAAAAAAACTTCTTATAAAGTATTTTCTATTCAGGGTACGGGAATAAATAAAGCGGGAAGCCCTCCTGTTTATATAGTTCATACTCCGCAGCTGGCGAAATTTCCGCGTGCTTACGGCGGAGTTTCCGCTTATGCGGGCGGTTCTTTTGAAGATGCCGACTATGCCGTATTTTCAAAGGCCTCCGTTGATGCCATGCCGAAATTAAACAAAGAAGAATTCGGAAATTTTAACCCCGCAAATTACTGGCTTCATGACAGACAGGCATTTCCGACTCTTGTTGAAATATCGGAAAAATCATCTCAGGGAGATGAATACTGGAGAGGCATTAAGGCGCATTCAAGCTTCCATAATCCCGGAAGAGATTATCAGGGACATTATACAAGCCCGATTGATTTTATGAGAATAATAGGTTCAAACGAGGATTTGAAGGAAATACAAAAAAACCCCGATGATTATAAATTTATTCGGGATATGATAAATAAACTCGAAAATGAAAGAAAACAGAAGAACGGAAAATTTTCACCGGAAGAAATTCTTTCAAAAGAGGAATTGGCAAGACTTAATGAAATATTTGAGCCTTTGTACGGAGATTTTAAAGATGAAACGGGACAGTATAACTTATGTAAAATACCGATTGACGGCGTAAGAAAAAACCCCTTTAATTTTAGCGCCGGAACTGTTTCGACAACATTCGGAAAGGAAATGAAAAACCATAATACAAAGGAAATTGCTCCCGGTTTAACAAAAGATTTAGCATCCATTCCGACGGTTGATATTGTAAACGGTTCATCCGCAAAAAGTATGCGCCTTGATATTACGGGAGATTTCGGAAGAAATAACGGTTTTACGGAAGAAGTTAAAAAAGGTTTCACTCCTTTAACAAAAGAAATTACGGAATCACCCGATCTTTTATTTGAAGCAAAGCAGAGTAATAAAAAATGGCTGATTGATACCTTTGCTTCACACGGTCAAAATCAAGACACTCTGGCTTCTCTTGTGTATAGCAGGGATGCGATTGAAAAAGGCTCTACCGTTCTTGGCGGTCTGAGTGAATATAAAGACAAAGATGTTTTATTTGTAAGCTGGGGAAGACCGGATGCTCAAAAAGGATTTCCGACTACGCTTGAAGGAGTTTTGGACTATTTTAAGGATGCTGCCGTACCTCAGGATAAAAAAGAGCATGCAAAATTCTTAATAGGTGCAGGCCCCTGGGGGGATGAGGCACGTGATTGGAAAACAATTAAATCCCAGATGAAGCAAATAGAAGAACTTGACGGAGGAAAGTACAAAGGAAATGTTTGCTATTTAAACGGATTTTTCACAAATAGAATAGTTGCTTGTGCTGATTATGCAAATATTACAAGCAGATACGAACCATGCGGAATAACTCCTCTTGAATCGTTTGCGGGAGGAACACCTGTTATTTCAAACAGAACGGGAGGTTCACCCGATTTTATTGCACCTTTTATTAAAGGAAAAGAAATTACAAATGAAACGGGATTTTTAACAAAAAATGCGTATCTTGTAAACCCTGAAGTTATAGGCGCAGAACCGACTCTTAAGGGACTTAAACTTGATGCGGCAAGAAGAGCGGCACTCGGAAAAGAAAACGCATCTTGTATAGAAGAGGCGGTAACTTTATTGCAGGATAATCCCTCGGGATATAAAAAAATGATGATGAATGCAATAAATGCAAAAATTGACTGGCACGAAAACGGTTTGTTTAACGGCGGAAAGAGCGCAATAGAAAGATATAAAGAATGCGCATGGGCAATAGGTGGTGATAACAAAGTATTAGCAGGTCAGGAAAGAAATATAGAGCCGCTTGCAACGCTAAAAGGCAGAATATTTAAGAAAAACCCCGTTGTTGCCGTTGTTGAAACAAAAGTTGAAGAAGTGACGGAAAAAATAAAAGAAGGTGTTGAAAAAACCGGAACATTCTCATCAGGTTTGAAAAAATACTTTAATTCATTTTTAACCAAAGTTAAAAATCATAAGGCGCTTGCCGTAAGCGCTGCGGTTGTTGTTGCGGGATTAGGTATATTCAGGTTAATGTCTTCAAAAAATAAACCCGACGTAAGTAAACTAAACCCGAAATTTGTAAAACAAACAGCACGCGCTTCAACTCTCGGTAAATTATCTTTTGATAATTTTGCAAAACAAAGAAGATAAAATTTTTTAAAAAAGGAAGCATATGCTTCCTTTTTTATTTAGAATATATTGAGTATTCTTTTGAATTTTCTTCCCAAACATCTCTTTCAAGAGTAAGAGCATGCGACCAGAATTTTTCAATTTTATATGTTTCTCTTTCATTGGGATGCATAATATGAACTACAACCTCGCCGTAATCAAGTAAATTCCACCTGTTTTGTTTCTCGGTTTCTTCTCCTATCGGAATTCTTTTAAAAAGTTCTTTTATTTTTTTTCTGATGATTTCAGTCAGACCTCGAACCTGCGTAGTTGAAGTTCCTGTCGCAATGATAAAATAATCCGATAAAGAGCACACATTTTCTACATTCAAAATCACTATATCTTTTGCCAGATTGTCGTCCAGTATTCTTGCAATTACGGATGCAAATTTTTCGCTCGTAAGATTATTTTCCATATTTTTTCCTTAAATATCACCTGTTGATGAATTTTTCTCGTCTTCCAGAGATTTAATATCAACAACTTCATCTTCCTGATAATTCAAATTATTGCTTATATCTATATCAATATTTACTTCGCCGTCTATCATTTCGATATCGGATTTTTGATATTCTTTTAATTTTCCGTCTTCAAGTTTAACATTTACGGTTTTCTTTAAGAAATTAACCATAAATACTTTTCCTATTCCTTCAGGAGTCATAACGCCGGAGCCTACGGGAGGAAGTGTTTTTGCGGCATCAATGTAGTTTTTATACTCGTAATTTAAACAACATAATAACCTTCCGCACGCACCCGTAATTTTTCCGGGAGTAATAGGAATTCCCTGATCTTTAGCAAGCTTTGTATTGACTTGCTCAAATTTCTTTAAAAATCTGCAGCAGCAGTAATCCTGACCGCAAATTCCCTGACCTTGAATTATTGAAGTTTCATCCCTGACGCCTATATGTCTTAAATCTATGCGGACTTTTTTAAATTCCTGAGTTAAATCTTTTAAAAGCTCTCTGAAGTCAACTCTTTCGGGTGCCGTATAGTAGAAAGTTATTTTCTTTCTGTCAAATGTATATCTTGCCTGTGTAAATTTCATAACAAGATTTCTTTTTTGCGCTAAGTCACGACACTTATAAAAAGCTTTAATTTCAAGCATTTTTTGTTCTTCATACGTTTTCATATCCTCATCTGTCATTATTCTTACAACAGATAAAGGTTCGGGTTGATATTTTTCCCATGTACGCTGAACTTCGGAATTTACAAGAAATGCCTGAAAAACTTCCTCTCCTTTATCGGTTTTAACAAGAATGTATTGCCCGTGCTTAATATTTGCATTTTGCACGACCTTAAGAGGATGAAAAGTATTTTTGATTGTTCTTACTGCAAATTTCATTGTTTTAATTATACCCGAATATTTCTAAATATTCAAAAATATAATATTATTTTTTATGTTTAATATTTGCAAAAGTTTTAAACAATCTTGTCTTTTCAGTCGGGACAAAACCTTTTTCAATAAAAAAGTCATCCTTAAAATCATATTTTTTCAATATCGGGATATTTAATTTTCCTGTTTTTTTAATATAATAGCCAATTGTATAATTTTTATCTTCAATTTTGTCCGTAAAATGTTTCGGATTGTTTGTTATTTCCCTGTTTTCCTTTATGATAATATAATCAAAATCATCAAGATTATTTTCTGTCATATAATTAAAACTTACAAATTTTAAGTTATAAGCTGTAAGTTTTTTTATTTCATAAAATTGTTCGTGGTTTAAAACAAGAACCTTATCTTCTTTTTTGAATTTTTTAATAAATTCACCTGACATCAGGTAATCTTCAATTATTTCTTTATCTGTATACGGACATTTTAAGATAATTTCGGATTTCATATTTTTGTCAAAATCAAATAATAGGAAAGTGTAAAGCGGACATCTTGATGACGAAATTGAATAAACGGTAAAATTATATATACAAAAAGGTAAAACTAAAAATTTAACAAAATTAACTCTCTTAAAATAACTAAAATAAAATGCAGGTACCGTTAAAGCAATAAATTCAACAAAGTATCTTATTGAAAATAGTGATTTATCTATAGATACGCAGTGAATAATGAAATTCAGAACAAAAGTTATTCCGAAAACAGAAATCATTTTTATTTTTTTGTTTGTTGTTTTGAAAAATGCAAATAATGAAACGATGATAATATAAAGTATAAATAATGTTTCGGTAACGGAAAAACCCTTAACTCTTTCATCTCTCATTATGAGAAACGGATTATTAATAAAATTTGAAATAAGAGTTTTAAAGTTATCAACTAAATTTAAAACTTTGTGTTCGGCTTGAAAAGTATAAGGGGCAAGAAAATTATGAAAATCAATATAGTTTAAAATGTAATTATAGCTTGAAAAAATAATAAAATTTAAAGTCAGACATAAAATGAATTTTAGTATATTATTATAATTTTTTTTAAAGATTAAATTAAATGAAATAATTACAACAATAAAGGCAACAAAATCCATTATTGCCGTTGTTTTAATGCCTATAGCAATTGCATAGGCAAGAGAAGAAAAATAAATAAGTGCACAGGAATTTCTATTTGATGCCTTTATATAAAGATAAATGCTTGCAATAATAAAAGAGGCAGTTAGAATATCCGTTTGAAGGGATGGAATTTGAACAAGTATAAGTGCAAGTGATGAAAATACGAATATTGAAAACAGTGCTTTTCTTGTTGAGATTTTAAATTCTTTGAAAATATTAAATAATCCCGTAATAAGGAAAATAAAAGAAAAATAAGATAACAATCCGAATGAAAAATCATTATTTTTAAAAATATAAAAATAAGTGTAAATAATTTCAGAATTGAAAGGCATTATTATATTTCTTATTTCGTCCGTATCAAAATGATTAAATGAACCCTGTCTTATGAATTCAAACACTCTTGAAAAATAATAAAATCTGCTGTCCGGCTCAAGCGGAAGCGAATATATTGAAAGGAAAAGAAAACTTAAAAGCATAAATAAAAAGAAAAATAAAAACACAATAAGTGTCTTATCAAGCTTCAGAGAGTTATATATTTTTCTGAAAGTATCTTTCAAGTTTGGGATATACGGTTTTTTTGATAATTTGTACCAAAACAAAAAAGAAACAACAAAATTAATAAAAGAAGCAATTATAATCGATTTTGTATTAAAAAGATGAAGAAGCGACAGAATTTCGCAATTTAAAACAATCAAACCAAATATGACAATAAAAAAAATGAATAAATCCTCAAAAATTGAACAAATCAAGTAACTTGATATAAAATTTAGTAAAATTGTTAAAAACATGGTTTTGATTTTAACATTATACAATAAGACAGGCAACTTTATTTTTGCATATTTTCCCGATATTTATAAAAATTAGAAAATTAAATTATAGCATTCAAATAAGCTTAGAATATCTTTGTTTTTTATCGCCTGTTGAATTTTATTGTTAATTTCATTTAATTCTTCTTTGTTCGGTTTTTTAATTGAATCAGGAAGCTTAATTTGACTCGTATTTGAACAATCAACAAAACCTTTGTTTATGATTAAAAATTCTTTATATGCTTTTAAAATCGGCAAATACTTTTCATCTGGAACATAAGCTTTTCCCAGATAATATTTATAATCTCTGTTTAAACCTGTTTCAACCAGCTCGATTAAAAATGATATTTCACCCGTATATTCTTCTTCGGTTGTTTCTTCGCCGAGAAGCCTATTTCCTTCAATTTCCAAATTATCAAATTGTGAAATATAAGATGCCCAAAGAAGACATCCCAAATAAAAAGCCGCATTTGTTTTTAGTAAATTTTCTATTTTTTTAAATACGGAAGGAAAATTAATTTTTTTTAACCTTATATTTTTTGAAGCCGAAAACATATAATACGTATAGCCGACTGCGCCTATTGAATCAATCACAAGCGGAGTATATCCGGGATCAAAAAGAATTTTTCTATTATCTTCCATATAGATTATTTTATCTTAAAAATATTTTTATTGATAATTTTAAGTAGTATACTTTTATTATGTTTACATTTATTTTTGGAATTTTAATTTTAGTTTTCGGTTATATTTTTTATTCAAAATATATAGATAATATTTTCAAGCCGGATGATACCGAAACTCCCGCTTATAAAATTAATGACGGGGTTGATTTTATCCCTATGTCGAAAATAAAAAATTCTCTGATTCATTTTTTAAATATTGCAGGAATGGGGCCTATAATCGGTGCTGTTCAGGGGATTTTATTCGGGCCTGTTGCGTTTATCTTAATTCCTGCAGGATGTATTTTAGCGGGCGGAGTTCACGATTATATAGCCGGAATGCTTTCAATCAGAAATAATGGCGCTCAAGTAACCGGTCTGATTGATAAATACCTCGGAAAAGGGTATTACAGAATTTTTATGGCAATAGTTTCCGTTATGCTCCTTTTGCTTGCCGCCGTTTTTGTGTATACATCCGGTGATTTGTTTGTGGAAAGATTTTTCAACATAAAAGATTTTACAATAACAAATCCGTATGTATCGGGAACATATATTGTAATTCTTTCGTATTTTATATTAGCGGCATTGTTTCCGATTGATAAAATAATCGGGAGATTTTATCCGATACTGGGTTTAATGCTGATAATAGGTACGGGCTTAATTATTGTCGGTTTTATTTTCAAGGGAGTAAACTTACAAAACTTCAGTTTTTCAAATTATAATTTGCATCCCGATAAGCTTCCGCTTATTCCGATGTTTTTTATGACGGTAAGCTGCGGATTGTTGTCAGGTTTTCATTCAACTCAGGCAACAATAATTTCAAGAACAATTTCAAATGAACGTCATTCAAAAACGGTATTTTATGGGATGATGTGTCTTGAATCACTTATTGCAATGATTTGGGCTGCAGCCTCAATGGATATATACAGCTATAATCTTGCTCCTGAAAATATTATAGGAACGGTTAATGTTGTAAATATTATTGCAAATAAATTTCTGCCTTTAAATTTAGCCTTTCTTGTAACATTGGCTATAATTGTTCTTCCGATTACATCGGGCGATACGGCACTTCGCGGTTTAAGAATTACAATAGCCGACAGTTTACATCTTGAACAGAAGAAAATTATTAACAGATTGGTAATAATTGTTCCTATTACGATTGTTCTTTTCTTGATTTTATTCTGGGCAAAAAGCAGTGCAGGCAGTTTCTCTTTAATATGGCGTTATTTTACATTTTTCAATCAATTAATTGCAATACCCGTTTTACTTTGCGGAACGGTATATCTGTATAAAGAAAATAAAAACTATTTTATAGCCTTAATACCCGCTTTATTTTATGTTTTTATTACAATGTCCTTTATATTCAGCCAAAAAATCGGCTTTAATCTGCCTTTGAAATATTCTTATTTAATAGCCGTTATAATTACTTTTATTGTATTTTTTATTACAAAAAAACTTGCAAAAAGGTAGATATTACTAAATGTTAAGTTATATGTATACATTTAACTTATTTATAGTAGAATAAGATAGGATGTTTAATCCCCGTTAGTTATAAAGTTATAAGGAATAAAAATGTACAATGTAGCTATTATTGGGGGTGGCCCCGCAGGTATTTTTACCGCTTTAGAAATTTCTAAGCTTAAACCTGATTGGAAAGTTCTTTTAATCGAAAAAGGAAGCAAAATAGAAAAAAGAAAATGCCCGATAAGAGAGGGTGTTAAAAAGTGCTTGTCCTGTAAAACTTGCGGTTTGCTTTGCGGATGGGGCGGAGCCGGAGCTTTTTCGGACGGAAAATTGACTTTAACTCCCGAAGTTGGCGGACACCTTGTTGATTATATGCCGTATAAGGAAGTTGAAGATTTAATCGAATATTGTGACAATATTTATTTGACTCACGGTGCAACAAAGACCGTATTCGGAACAAATAAAGAAGATTTTGCCGATATTGAACATGCTGCAACATTAGCTGAATTAAAGCTTGTTCATTCGCCTGTCAGACACCTTGGAACGGAAAAATCACTTTCTGTTTTAAAATCAATGCAGGACTACCTTTCGGATAGAATTGAAATAATTAACAATGAGCAGGTTGAAGAATTAATTATAGAAAACAATGTAATTAAAGGTTTTACAACCCGTCAGGGTAAAGAATATCAGGCGCAATACGTTGTAATAGCACCGGGAAGAGAAGGTGCAGACTGGCTTTCAAAACAATTTATTAAACACAAAATCAATATGATAAATAACGCGGTAGATGTTGGAGTCAGAGTTGAGCTTCCTGCTGCCGTTATGGAGCCTATAACCTCCAGACTTTACGAATCGAAATTAATATATCACTCACCGACATTCGGAGATGAGGTAAGAACTTTTTGCATGAATCCTAACGGTGAAGTTGTAAATGAAAATTATAACGGGATTTCAACCGTCAACGGACATTCTTATGCGGACAAAAAGACTCCGAATACAAACTTTGCGCTTCTTGTATCGAAGAAGTTTACGGAACCCTTCCATGAGCCGATTAAATACGGTCAGCACATTGCTTCATTAGCCAATATGTTATCGGGCGGAATTCTTGTTCAAAGGTTTGGTGATTTACTTGAAGGAAGACGCTCCACGCCTCAAAGAATAAAAGAATCAATAATTAAACCGACGTTGGAATGTGCAACTCCCGGAGATTTAAGCCTTGTTTTACCTTACAGGCAGCTTTTAAGTATTATAGAAATGCTTTACGCTCTTGATAAAATAGCTCCGGGCGTAGCTTCAAGATATACTTTGCTTTACGGTATTGAAGTTAAATTTTATTCCGCAAGAGTGCTTGTATCAAACGAACTTGAAACAATGGGGGTTAAAAACCTCTTTACAATAGGTGACGGTGCCGGTGTTACAAGAGGACTTATGCAGGCAAGTGCTTCAGGAGTGCATGTTGCAAGAGTAATAGCAAAAAGATAAAATTAAAAAGCGACAGAAAAATTGCCTGAATTTGATTTCAGGCAATTTTTTTAAACTTTATTATTCGGCTAATTTATTGTGGAATGTTCTTGATATAACGTCATCCTGCTGCTCTTTTGTCAGTTTTGTAAAATTAACAGCATATCCTGAAACTCTAACGGTTAATTGCGGATATTTTTCAGGATGTTTTTGAGCATCTATAAGTGTATCTCTGTTAAAAACATTAACATTCAAGTGATGCCCGCCTTTTTCAACATATCCGTCCAATAAATTGATTAAATTTTCTTCCTGCTGAGTCGACATAAACTACCCTCCCCATGATTTTAATTATTAAACTATTATACCAGAAAACCTCATGACTTAAATAAATATTTATTTTTTAATAATTTTACTTACTTCATGTGCCGTACATAATGAATACGCCCTTGCAAGCGGTTGAGAAGAATTTTCAAATTCCCTAAAAATTTCTTTTTCGGATTTATTTTCAATCCTTATTACAAAATCATCATCGTCATATTTCCTGAATCTGTTGTTTAAAACTTCATAGTGCGGAACATTTGATACGTTTTCGGGCGAGCTTAAAAATAATGATTCAAAATACACATCCAAAGTAAGTTTTTCTATCAAATTTGCTTCGGCAAATGCTTTATTTAATAAATCATTTAACGATTTTGCTTTAATATTTTCTTCTTTGACATTTGTATATTTTTTAATTAAATTGCGTATTGCTCTTAAAGACCCGCCCGTGCAGGTAAAATCAAGTACAATATTTAACTTGCCGTCATCTAAATCTTTTGATTTTATATAATCGATTAAATATTTTAATGACGGAATTTTATCGGGACTATCTTTTTCAACATCAAGACTTCTTGCTCCTGTTGCGGGAATAAATAAAATATCATGTCCGAGAAGTGCGAGCTGTTCGCATAAAGGTGCGGGGGAAGTCCCTATTGAAATTATTCTTGCATTTTTATAATTTTCTTTAATATAATTATGGGCTTTTGAAACTATAGTTGCCATAACCTGCGGAGTTATGCTGTCTTTAAGATTTTCATCGCAATATTTTTTTGCTTTTACTAAAGAATACGGGTGTTTTTTAACTATATCTTCGTATTCTTCTTTTGTTACTTTTCCTTTACGAATTAAAAATTTATTAAAATATTTTTCTTCTTTTTGTTTATGCAGTTTAATATTTTGAAAATGAGAAGATATTGAGCCAAAAGAAAAACTGTTTTGGGGATATTCAGGTTTAATTTTCTTCGGGCGGCAAAAATTATTAAAATTAATTTTATTGACTGAAACGGGAGTAACTTGCATCTATTGTTCACCTTTTAATTTGTTGATTTCATGCATTGTGCAAAGAGAAAATGCTCTTGCAAGCGGTTGAGAAGAATTTTTAAATTCTTCAAAAACAGCATCAGGTGTCTTATTATCCGTTCTTATAGTAAAAGTTCTTTTTGGATATTCTTTTTTATTTCTGTCAAAAACGGGAAAATGCGGAACATTCGAAATGTGTTCGACTTCAGAACATTTTATATCGCATTCTATATTATTTTTGCATTCTTCTTCGTCATAAGATGAATTTCTAAAAACGGCATCCATAATAATATTCAGGTTTGCAGCCCTGAATTTCAAGGATTCTTCAAATTCATCATAATGTTTATCAATAAAATCTATAACATTATCAAGGGTTTTTCCCGAAACAGTATAATCAAGAATAAGATTTAGTTTGCCGTCATCTATATTTTTGCTTTTTAAATAGTCAAGAAGAATTCTTAATTGAGGATTGTTATATATTGAGTCTTTATTGGGGTTGTATTTTCTGAAGCTTGAAAGCGGAAGATATACCGTATCGCACCCAAGTTGTTCAAGCTGCTCTGTTATGGGAGCGGGAGATGTTCCGATTGATATAATTCTGAAATTTCTGTAATTTTTCTTTAAAAATTCATTGATTTTTAAAACAACCACGGCCATATCTTCGGGAGTTGCAATACCGCCGTAGTTTTTATTGCAGTATTTTTTTGCTTCAATTAAAGTTGAAGGGTGGTTTTTAACTATATCTTCGTATTCTTCTTTCGTTACTTTTCCTTTATGGGTTAAAAATTCATTAAAATATTCTTCTTCTCTTTTTTCAAGAAGTCTTACATTTTGCAATTGGGGAGATATTGAGCCAAAAGAAAATTCCTTTTCGGGTTTTTCGCCTTTAGTTTTATATACCTTGTTTATAGGCTTGTTATATTTTATTCGGGCAATTTTAATCGGAGAAATTATCATTATTTTTTTCCTTTTGATTTATTAATTTCATGCATGGTACAGAGTGCAAAAGCTCTTGCAAGAGGCTTTGAATAATTATCTAATTCTTTAAATATTTCTTCTTCGCTTTTATTTTCTGTTGTTACAACGGATGGTACAGTAGAATATACTTTTTTTGCGCGTTTCAACACGGGAAAATGAGGAATATTTGATATTTCTTCAATTTTACTTGATTTCATATCTTCAAGAATTTCCGTTTTTAATTCAATCCAATTTTTTCTTGTTCGATTTGAAATAGCAGGATGAATCAGCAGCTTATTTATTGAAACCGCTTCTATATTTTTATCCGAAATTCCGCAATATTCCTGAATAAAATTTTGAATTTTCTCGAGTGTATAACCTGAATATGTATAATCCAAAACAATATTATGTTTATCATTATCAATATTTTTAGTATTCAGATAATTTGCAAGTATTTTTAAATCCGGCTCATTTTCAAAAGTATGCAGTTTTTTCTCATACGGTCTGAAACCTGAAATCGGAACAAAAACAATATCATGTCCCAAATACTGTAATTGTTCGGTAACGGGCGAAGGGGAAGTGCCTATTGATATTATTCTTGTATCGGGATAAATTTTTTTTAATGCCTTATTAATTTTTAAAACAATTGCCGCCGTTTTTTTAGGGGTCATATATCCTGAATATACCCTATCGCAAAGATTTTCCGCTTTTATTAAAACCGACGGATGATTTTTTATGATGTCTTCATATTCTTCTCTTGTAACTTGTCCTTTGCGAACTAAAAAGTTGTCAAAAAACTCTTTTTCTTTTTTTTGATTAAACTCAACTTCTTGCATTTGAATTGAAGTTGAGCAAAAAGAAAAACTATAGTCGTTTTTTGTTTGTTTTGTTTTCGGATTTTTTAAACCGAAACGGATATAATTAACTCTGCTTGCAAATATCGGAGAGATATTCATTATCTAATCTCCTTTTTTTTATTAATTTCATGCATTGTACAAAGTGAAAATGCACGGGCAAGCGGTTTTGAGTATTCTTCAAAAGCTCTAAAAATTTCCTGTTCGGTTTTATTTTTTGTATCAAAAATTTCATCCGCATCATAGCCGTCGGGAATAAAATAAACAACCGGAAAATGCGGAATATTTGAAATATTTTCAATTTTGCTTGTTTCCATATCAAGCAAGCAATCGGTAATCGGAATATCAAGATTATTCATTGATTTTTTATAAAAAGCGGAATTTTTTAAAAGTTTATTTAACGATATACCTTTAATATGCTCATCTTTAATTTTACAGGTATTTTTTATAAACTCTCTTGCGGATTTAAGAGTAAGCCCCGAGCATGTATAGTCAAGCACCACATTTAATTTATCGTTATTTATTTTTTTTGATTTAATATATTCCTCTAAAATTTTAAAATTAGGACATTTGGCTAATCTTTTATCTTTGGGGTCATATTTTCTAAATCCCGAAACGGGTATAAAAACAATATCATGTCCTAAATATTGTAATTGTTCGGTGATGGGTGAGGGAGAAGTTCCTATTGAAATTATTCTTGCATTCGGAAATCTTTCATTCAAAAGCCTGCTTGTTTCTAAAACAACATCCGCAAGCTCCCGTGGCGTGATACAACCGTAGTAACTGTTTTTGCAATATTCCGATGCTTTTAATAAACTTAAAGGATGATTTTTAACTATATTTTCATATTCTTCCGGAGTAACTTTACCTTTAGCGTTTAAAAAATCTATAAAGAAATTTCTTTCCAGCTTTTTATAGAGTTCAAGTTCTTGCTTTTGAATTGAATTTGAACAAAAAGAAAAAACCGTACTTCTGCAGGAACTTTGCTTTGCAGTGTCGGAAATACGCTTTTTTTGTATATTAAAATTTAATCTGTTTATTTTGGGGATAGCAATATTCATAATTTTATAAGACATATAAACTAATTTTTTTGCCCGCAAAAAACAAAATCCCCAAAAAAATAAATTTTTGAGGATTTTGAATATATTATCGATTGAGATATTATTTTCTTATCGGTTTTTCTAAA
>CADBOZ010000123.1 GCA_902796515.1 uncultured bacterium
AATTTAACGGTAATTGAGCCGTCAGGGTTTTCTTTTATTTTTTGTGACGGATGAAAATAATGATTTAAAACATCTTCTCTAACTCTTTTATCAAACAAAAGTTCAACCTTCATAAGCTTATTTTGATAAATCCCAAAAGAACGGGAAGCGTATTCTTTTATATCAAAATCACCTTTATCAAAACTGTCTTTTGTTATTTCAACTTTTGAAAACCTGTGAAGTGAATAATTATAAGGATGTTCGCCTTTGCCCTCTAAAGCTATAAGGTGAATATTGGACGTTCCATAAATTATTCCAAGGGGAGACAATGTTTTTTCTTTATCTCTATATACCGCTTTAATCTTTTTATTTTCTTTAATTGCTGTTCTTATAGTTTCAAGTATATTAATATCAATTTTATAATTTAATTTTTGAGATACGGCAATGCCTTCTGTTTTAAGCATAAATTCAATAGTATCTTCAATATCAGTAATATTTTTTCTTGAAATTGCTTTTAATTTTGTAATTATACTGTTAAGTGTTTGTTTTTTATCTTTAAATTTTAAACCGTCTTTAATTGTTTCAAGGGTTGCAATTTCATCAGGCGAAAAAGAAACAAATTCATTTAAATAACGAGAAGTAAAGCCCCAATGCTTTTCCCTGTCCGCTGTTTCTATTTCATCAATTTGCGGGCAGACATTTAAAATAGCGTCCCTTAATCTTTCTGCTGTTCTTCTTGAAACACCGAATTTATTTTGAATATCAGATAACGTTACTCCTAAAACATTAGATTGCATTTCGATTAACAGCTCTAAAATATCTGAAATTCTTGAATATCTTAATTTATCGTCCTCTTTCATAAACATATCCTTATTATAAAAATTACCCCGTCAAATTTGGTTACATAAATAATAACAAATTTTAAAGATATTTACAATTATTTTTCAAAAATCCTTGTCCAAATATGACAGATTAATCATGTACTATTGAATCAAAGTTAAAAACACATATGACAAAATCAATAAGGAGGAAATATGAATAACTTTGAAAAAGCACTGTTGTTATTGTATTTTACAAATTCTTTTTCAAAAATATCTTTTACCAGTAGTTGCTTTGAAGATTTTTTTGTGGAATTTGTTAAAGAATTTAAAATACCAAGGAGCAAATTAAAACCCTATTTCAACGATGGTTTAAATCTTGATGCTTGCAGCCTGAGAGAAATGTTTAAAAAAGATTTGAAACAAATTATATCTAAAGAATCAAAGAAAAAATTATCAGGTAATGCGCTATTGCTAAGACAATTTGAATATGTAAAAGAAATTTATAAACTAGATAATGATGAACTCGATGTAGTTATATTGCTTGTCATTAAAAACATAAACCCGATATTCAATTTATTCTTTGATTGCGTTAGAGACGCAAGAAGATACTCAAATCCAAATTTTGTAATACAAAGCTGCCTTTCTATAAGCACTTCCAAAAGAGAAAAAATAATGGAGGAACTATATTATAAAAAATTAACTGATTCAAAGCGAAGTGATGTTGATATTAATGATTTTTGGCTAAAAATTTTTAATAATAAAAAATATAATTCCATAGATAAAATAATGAATTTGATTATGGGAAAACCTGAAAAATCAAAATTAAAATTAGATGATTACAGTCACATTGAAGATAAAGCAAAAACGGCAATAGATATATTATCAAGCTCAATTAAAGAAAAAAGAAAAGGTGTAAATATCCTTTTATACGGAATTCCCGGGACAGGCAAAACAGAATTTGCAAAGCTTATGGCAAATTCAATAGGTGTGCCGATTTATAGTGTTATAACAAAAATAAATAAATTTGAAGAAGCAAACAGAAACCAAAGATTATTTGATTTAGTTTCAAAACTGCATGTTCTTGATAATTCTTCAAGTGCCTGTATTCTTTTTGACGAAGCGGAAGACGTTATGAATACAGGTTTTTCGTTTTTTGATAATTCGGCTTCAAAAGGTCATATGAATAACATTTTAGAAACTACTCCCGTTCCTGTTATTTGGACAACAAACAACATAAGAAATGTTGATTCTGCATTTTTAAGAAGAATGACTTATACTATTGGATTTGAAAAATTACCCGAAAATTCAAGGTTAAATATTTGGAACAGGATACTGAAAAAAAATAAATATAAAATCGAAAAAACAAAACTTGAAGAGCTGAATAAAACCTATAATGTTTCACCTTCAATTATTGAAAATGCAGCAAAAACAGCAAAAATGATAGGCGGAAGCGAAGAAAAATTTGAAGAATTAATTGAAAATGTTGCAAGTGTTGTTGAAAAGAAGAAAAATATAAAAAATAACGACAATTTTGAAGCAAGAAATTATGATATATCGCTTGTTAATGCTGATTTAGATATGAATAATTTAACAAATAAGATTATTGATTCGGGGAAGTTAAATTTTTCGCTTTGCTTGTATGGTGAACCGGGAACAGGAAAAAGCGAATATGCAAAATATTTAGCGGATAAATTAGGTATTGAAGCTATCTATAAAAAAGCCTCTGATTTAATATCGAAGTATGTGGGCGAAACAGAACAAAATATAGCTTGTGCATTTAGCGAGGCAAAAGATAAAAAAGCAATGCTAATATTTGATGAAGCGGATAGTTTTTTACAAAATAGGTCTAATGCGCAAAGGTCTTGGGAAGTAACACAGGTTAATGAAATGCTAACTTGGATGGAATCACATCAATATCCTTTTATCTGTACAACAAATCTTATTAATTCGCTTGATGAAGCTTCTTTGAGGCGATTTACCTTTAAAGTTAAGTTTGATTTTATGAAACCAGAGCAAGTTAATAAAGCAATAGAGCATTTCTTTGGTATTAAAAATTCATCTATTGCAATAAATGGACTAACGACAGGCGATTTTGCAGTTGTTAAAAAGAAAATTGATTTTCTTGGAACGAATGATATTGATGAAATTACCCAAATGCTAAATGACGAAGTTAAAGTCAAAAAATCACCGAATTTAAAAAGCTCTGTCGGTTTTTAATTCTTTTAACGTCCAAATATGATTGGTCACCAAAGTAACATATAAGTATTCAAGGATTTTGATTAATCCTTAAATACCGTAAAAACGCAGGAAAATAAGGACAAAACCACTCAAAACCGATTAAAATTAAATGTTTAAAGCTAGAAAGAAGCAAGCTATGTATTATGAAGAAATTGTACTTGAAAACGGGAATAAAAAAGAAGCAGCACTTCTACCTGAGATAGAAGTTAATTTTGAAGAAAATAAGTTTCATTTGTTTGTCGCATATTTTATACCTTTTACAAATGTAATGGTTAAAGCTGATGATAAGCCAAGAATAGCAAGAGAAATCTTAAAAGGAACTTTTAAATTTTCACCTGATTATAAAACAATTGAAATTAATAACACCAAATATGACGTAGCGGATTTCTATAATAAAACTATGATAGCAAAAAATGATGAAAAAACTGTTTCAATGATAATTTTGCACCTTTTATATGACAGATCTTGGAAAGAAATTATCGAATATGCCACTCTAAAAGGATTAAAGAAGAAGTAATGAAAACAAACAATAAAATATTAGTTTTATCTATTGGATCCGGAGCATTAGCTGCGCTTAATTACATCCACAGCAATAAACCGGAAGAAATAAAAGCTGATTTTATCTCTATTGATACGGATAAGGAGATTTTAAAAAACTCCAATGTTAAAACAATGTTGATAGGTAGGAAATTAACAAAAGGAGCAGGCGCAAAAGGCAACCCCGATATTGGCGTTTATTCTTTTTATGAAAATGAAGAAGCAATAATTAAAAAAGTAAATAAGTACAATACGGTTTTTGTAATTTCCTGCCTTGGAGGAGGAACGGGAAGCGGGGCTAGTATAGCGTTAATCAAGCTATTAAAGGATTTAAGACTGAAGGTTTTTTGCCTTACAACTATTCCTTTTGAATTTGAAAGGAAAAAACACAAATTACCGATTGATGAAATTACTGACAAATTGAAATACTATAGCGACATTTTAAGCACTATCGATAATGAAGTACAGCTTATGCTTGCGCAATATGACATTATAAATCAAAAATTATTAGAGCGTTTTTTAGATATTTACAGAAAAGAAATTATTTAAGGAGAAGAAAATAATGTATTTAACTAAAGAAGAATTTTTAGTATTAAGTGCCAGAAAATTAGGAATACACTCCCGCGAAGAAATATCGCAAAAGTTTAAATTATCGCAAACATCTATTGCACTTTGTGATAATGCACTTTATCAAAAATATGGAATAAAGGCTAATTCAACCGTTGAATTAAAGCAAAAACTTGTTGAAATCGCAGACCTCAAAAAAGTTGAAGTAGTTGATGCGGACAAAATGCCCTACTTTGAATATGAAAACGATGTGCTTGTTAAAAAAATAAAGATAACTAAAATAGACGTTTTAGCATTACTAGACTATTTTCAATACGTTGAAGATGAAAAGAAAGAATATGAGCTGATTTTAAACGAAGATGCTTCAAATATGTATAGGATTTTAGAAATAAAAGATGTTGAAACATTAGAAAAAACCAAATTAACAAGTGAAGCAGGTTAGAAAGGCTAAATTTATGAAAGAAAAAGAATTACTGGAAAAAGAAGCGTTAGAAAAATTATTTCAGGCACAAAAGAAATTTCAAGATGAAAAGAGATTATATAATGATGCTGTACGTAATTATTATAAAACGCTTGAAAAAATAGAAGCAAATTATCCTGAAGGCAATTATGCTTTTATGGTAGTCATTAAAAAATTATTAGCAGTAAATAAGCTTGATAACTTTGAAATTAAAAAATATAACAATTCAAAAATATTTGATTATATGGCATTAAATATAAGCAGATTTATTTGCCAGCCGGAATTTAAAAAAGATAGTATTCTTGAACTTAAACCGAATAGTATAAATAAATTTTCGGCAATTTTAGCCACTCTTAAAAATAATTATTTGTTTAAAAAAATTCTAAAAAACAATGAAAAACCTAATTATATCCATAAATTAATTAAACCTGTTGTTAAAGATACTTATGGAATTATAACTTTTGAAGAACAAGCAAGAGAAATAATTAATCTAATTTTAGATGCAAATGAATATGAAACGGATATATTTTATGAATCATTAGCAAAAATATATAAATTAACAGGATTAAATAATCTTGATAGCTCAATTTCCATTATTGACCATATTAGAAAAAACTATTGTGAAATATATGTTGAACAATTCAAAACCCCTTATTTTGCCTTTGTATCGTCTGCTATTGAAAAAGGAATTAAAGAAAATAAGGCTAAAGAACTTTTTAACTTGCTTTTAGCTTATTTTATCGATAACAAACATTACTACAGAAATGAAAAAATACTTGAAGCAAAGCAACTTTATAAAATAGCTTTTATTGAAATGAATTACCCAAATAAGCCTGAAAACAATAATCTTCCAAATGGTGTGATTATTAACAAAAGAAAGGTGAGCAAAAATGAAAGCCAAAAATAATATAATTCACTTTCCGCAAAAAGTTCAAATTGAAGCAATTCAACCTTATTCAAGCGATGAATTATGCGCATTTTTCAACGGAAGAAAATGGGGCTATTTGGATACAAGCGGAAAAATCAGAATTAAAGCGCAATATGATGAAGTTTGCGCCTTTTTTAACGGATTAGCCGGAGTAAAAAAGAAAGGCAAATGGGGTTTTATAAATAAACAAAATAAAACCGTAATTCCTTTTGAATATGACATTTTAAAGCCTGTTCACAGATTTAAAAAATTTTATGACTACAATAGAACTCTTTTTTGTAATTATGATAATGAACTTTGTGCACCGGTATGTTTTAAGGGTAGATGGGGATTTATTGATACTTTAAATAGAGCTGTAATCCCCTTTCGTTATGAAGATGTTTGCATAAACCCTAATGTTGAAACTTCAAAACTTTTTTGTGTAAAAGTAAATAACATTTGGGGTTTTATTGATAAAAAAAGAAATACGGTAATAAAATTTATTTTTAATGACGTTAGGGTCTCACCCCATAACCCAAAATATTTTACAGTTATTCAAAAAACAGCAAATTATCTTAATTATGGGCTTGTGGATAGCGTAAAAGGTTTAATCGTTCCTTGCAAATTCAGGTGTGAAAATTTTAGCAATTTAAATCAGCGTTTTTAATTATGGTTTTTTGTAAAAAACCATTAATTTTATCTAGATAATTTCATGGATGACAAATATTAAAAACAAAATAAAATTGAATTATGGAAAGTAAGAAAAAATTAAATATTGTAGCTTTTACGGGTGCAGGAATTTCTGCTTCCGCCGGAATCCCGACATTCCTTGATATACCGGGGATTAAAGATAAATTATCGGTTGAATTTAAACAAAAACACCCTGGAGAATTTAACAAGGCAATCAATTTATTAAAAGATAACGTTAAAGATAAACAACCGACCAAAGCGCATAAAATCTTAGCACAGCTAAATATCCCAATTATTACAATGAATGTTGATAATTTGCATAATTTAGCAGGTTCAAAAGAAGTTGTTGAAATCCATGGGAACTATTTAAAGGATAACATTGTTCTATATGGCGAAACTATGCATGATAGCGATAAAGCAATCGGTTTAATCGGAAAAATTGCAAAATTGGCAAAAGAAAATCGGGAAGAAGCATATTTGCTTTTTATAGGAACTTCAATGCAGACCGCTTTTGCGAATTATATGGTAATTTTAGCTGAATCATTAGGAGTAAAAACCTTATATATTGATAAAGACGCAGATAGTGAAGTTGAAGAATTTTTTAAGTTAATGGGAGTGTTATGACAAAAATCGAAGTAATTAAAGGTGATATTACAAAATTAGAAGTTGACGCTATAGTTAATGCCGCAAATACAAGTTTATTAGGTGGTGGCGGAGTGGATGGAGCAATTCATCGTGCTGCGGGTAAAGAACTTTTGGAAGAGTGCAGAACCCTTAATGGTTGCGAAACAGGTCAATCAAAAATTACCAAAGGTTATAATTTGCCTACAAAATATGTAATTCACACTGTCGGCCCAGTCTGGCATGGTGGAAAAAGTAACGAGAGAGAACTTTTAAAATCATGTTACAAGACAGCTTTAAACCTTGCAAAAGAAAACGAAATAAAAACAATTGCTTTTCCTGCTATCTCCTGTGGAGTTTACCGCTTTCCATTAGATGAAGCCTGCAAAATTGCAACCGATGCAGTTAGAGATTTTATCAATAATAATGATTGTTTTGAAAAAATAATATTTATCGGCATTAATGATGATGTTGTTGAAACTTATAAAAGGATTTTGAATCAATAACACAATATAGTCATATAAGATAAATTAGCTATTTATGATATTATTAAAGCAATTATGAAAAAATTCTTGCTATTATTCATTATAATTCTTTTAGCCATATACAGCTTTTTTATAGAGCCTGATATGCTGACGGTTAAGCACTATAAAATAAATGATAATGTTTTAAAAGGGATTAAAATTGTTTTTGCAAGTGATTTTCATATAAAACCGCATCAAGAAAAAAAATTAAAACAAGTTGTTGATTTAATTAATAACGAAAATCCTGATATTGTTTTATCTGTTGGAGATTTTGTATCGGGACATAGCGAAAATATGACTATGCCAATTGATAAAATCGTATCTGAATTAAAAAACGTTAAATCAAAATATGGATTTTATACAGTTTTAGGCAATCATGATTGGTGGATTGACGGCGAAGGAATTACAAATGCTCTAAAAACTAGCGGTATAAATGTTTTAGTAAATTCAAATATCAAAGTTAATGCAGGCGGCAAAGAAATATATATTGCGGGCGTTGAAGATAAAGCAACAAGAACCCCTGAAATATATAAAGCACTTGACGGTGCTAAAAATCCCGTAATTTTGTTAACCCATTCACCTGATATATTTCCAAAAGTTCCAAAAGAAGTAAATTTAACACTGTCAGGCCACGTCCATGGCGGACAAGTCAGGTTGCCATTGTTGGGAGCAATTATTGTTCCGTCTAAATACGGTGATAAATATTCCTATGGTTTAATCGAAGAAGATAACAAAAAAATGATTGTAACATCCGGCATTGGTACGAGTATTTTAAATGTTAGATTCAATTG
>CADBOZ010000124.1 GCA_902796515.1 uncultured bacterium
CATTTAGGTAAGACCAAATTTTACCAGCTGTTTCAATAATTGTTTCTTGCATTGTTGTACTCCTTTTAAAATGCTATCGTATACAAGTTCTACTGCTAAACAATTTGTTTTCCAAATTTCTGTTTGCATATTTATATTAATTTATAATATATTGATTGTATATAGTTTAAATGGATGAAAAAGGAAAAAATAAATGAATTGGATATACGGTGACAATGTTGATACGGATGTTATAATTCCTGCAAGATATCTGAACAGTGCTTCCGAAGAGGAATTAAAACTTCACTGTATGGAAGATATTGATGCAAACTTTTCCCGAAACGTTAAAATAGGTGACTTTATAATAGCGGGCGAAAATTTCGGCTGCGGTTCAAGCAGAGAACATGCTCCGATTTCGATAAAAGCATGCGGAATAAAAGCCGTAATTGCAAAGTCTTTTGCAAGAATTTTTTACAGAAATGCAATAAACATCGGTTTAGTTATAATTGAGAATTCAAAAATTCAGGAAGAAGTTGAAAAAGATGATTTAATTGAGTTGAATTTGTCTTCGGGAAAGATTTATAATAAAACAAAAGGTACGGAATATTCCTTCAGTCCTTATTCTCCTGAAATACAAAAAATAATAAATTCGGGAAGTCTTGTTAATTATACAAAAGAAAAGGTTCATAAAAATGTCTAATATTGCGGTTTTAACGGGTGACGGTGTATCGGCTGAAATTTTACAAAGTGCCGTAAAAATACTTGATAAAATTTCGGGTATATATAATTTAAAATTAAAATATAATTATACTCCGATTGGAGGCAGAGCATACGAAGAAACAGGATTGCCTTTGCCCGAAAAAACAGTTGAAACCTGTATTAATTCCGACGCCGTACTATTGGGTGCCGTCGGTGATTGGAAATATGATACGCTTGCCCCCGAATTAAGGCCCGAAAAAGCCCTTTTGGGAATAAGAAAAAAACTTAACCTGTTTGCAAACTTAAGACCCGTGAAAGTTTTTGATGAATTATTATTTTCATCTCCGCTGAAGCCTGATATTGCGCAAAATACCGATATTATGATAATCAGAGAATTAACAGGCGATGTTTACTTTGGTGAACCGAGAGGTATTGAAACAAAAACCACACTCGACGGCAGAGAAATTAAAGTCGGTTTTAATAATATGGTGTACGACGAAGATGAAATCAGAAGAATAGCGCATGTTGCATTTATGTCCGCAAGAAAAAGAAAAAAAAGAGTATGTTGTGTTGATAAAGCAAACGTTCTTGATGTTTCAAGATTATTCAGGGAAATAACCAAAGATGTTACAAAAGAATATAATGATATAGAGCTGTCTTTTATGTATGTTGATAATTGCGCGATGCAATTAATTCAAAATCCTAAACAGTTTGATGTTATTCTTACGGGAAATATTTTCGGTGATATATTATCCGATGAAGCTTCAACTATAGCCGGTTCTCTCGGAATGCTGCCTTCCGCATCATTGTCCGACGGTAAAACGCCGTATATGTATGAACCTATTCACGGCTCAGCTCCGGATATTGCGGGAAAAAATGTTGTAAATCCGATTGCAACAATCTTGTCCGTTGCAATGATGCTTGAATATTCTTTTGATAAAAAACTTGCAAGCGATAATATTATAAGAGCGGTAAAAGAAACTTTAAAAGAAGGTTACAGAACAAAAGATATTTATCAAAAAGGAAATGAACGTTGTTCCACATCAAGAATAACGGATATTATTGTCCATAAAATACGTTAACTTTACTAATGTTCGTATTTTTTAAATACCGTGACAAGATTTCCTTCGTTGCTTAAGTTAACCTTAATGTTGTCCGAATTTCGTTCAAATGTAACCGAAATTCTTCCGTTTTTATTATCCAAACTAATATTGTTCGGCTCGGCATATAAACATTCGTCATAGAAATCCGAAATAAGTTTTTTCATTTTTTCCTTTGTTTTGGAGGTATATAATTCTTTAATATTGTTAATTTCGGGCATTATAAACCTGTCTATAAATCTCATTTTGGCATGCAGACTCATATTGTATACATTGTCATCATCTGCCTTTATCCATGATGTATCATTAATCAGGTCATAAAAGTCGTTAGATACTCTGTATTTTTGTCCGCCCCGCAGCATTTCGCTGAATATTTGCCTGCCATACGGAGTAATGACTTTATCCAGATGCTGATACGGTACTTTGTCTTGGCAGATTAAATATTCACTTATAATTGCCCCTTTTGTTAAAGGAATAAATTCTTCTTCTTTTTCATATAATCCCGGCAGTGCTGATATGAAATTCTTGTCATCCTCGGCACCTGATATTTGATTGAATATTTCAATAAGTTCTGATTGCTTGTATTCTTTCAGAGGCTTAATGTTATTAGTATTTATATTTAATATGTTTGAATTATCAATTTCGGGCAGATTGTATAAGTCCAGTTTTTGTCTTAAGGGAACAATGAATTCGTTTGTAAATTTTTCATAGTTCATGTCTTTTGGAAGACTGTTTAAAAATTTAATTAAGTTATCAAATCCCCCGTCTTTATCGGAATATTTTTTGATAAATCTATTAAATGAATTGATATTTACAATTTCTGCTTTTGCGATACCCGTAAATATTTCACGTTGAGTATCGGGGTCGTTGTATTTTTCAAAAAACTTTGTTAAACCGTTTTTTGAAAGTTTTATAAAATCCGAGTTGCAGAAATATTTAATTGTGTCGCCATATTTTTCAATATTTCCCCCGAATGCCGATAAAACTTTTAAATAATTTTCAATGTATTCTTTATCTCTGTTTGTATCATTTGCAATTAAACTTATTTCATTATTGATTTTGAATTGATTTAAAAGTTTTTTATCGGGAATTAATCTTTCAAGTTTATTGTTTAATTCTAAGTCAAATTCGTGCCCGTTTTTATAATAATCAAGAATGCTTTTTACTTCGGCAAATATTTGTGCTTCATTTGTTTCGTTACTGTTATTTTGTGCATTTCTTACAATTCTGTATATTTCTAAAATGTTCTTTCCGGAAAAATATCCCGACTCATCTTTATTTAAATAGTCTGTAATTGCAAGTTTTGTTATATCAAATATATCTTTTTCACGCTTTATTACTTCAAAAAATTTATGGGAACTTATTTCTTTGGAATTTGATTTTTTTGCATATCTTTTGTTAATTTTGTTTTTTTCTTTGGTTGCAACTTCTTTTTCAGATTCTGTTTTTTCGGCTATTTTCTCAAAAGATTCAAACAGCTGCAGCATTTCTGTAACTCTTAAAAATCTGGCGGAAGTTATTTGTTTTTTCCCGTTGAAATTGCTGCCAAAACCGAGTTTGAATAATAAATCTTTAAAAGATGCGTTATATTTAAGATTTGTTGATGCTTTATTTAACACTCCGTATCTTTTAAGAATATTTGTAAATTCTTCAATAACTTTATCTTTACCTATCAGTTCTTCAAAATCGGAAGGGAACTCTTCTTTTTTTGACTTCTTAATTAAAGCGTTGTATTCGCTTGCAAAATTCAGATAAATAAGCTTTGCGTCATCCGTTGAAATACCTTCGGTATCGGATATTCTGTTTATAGTTTCTTCTTTATTAATAATGCAATCAAGTAAGTCATTATCCGAAATCAGAGCATTTTGTGTAATAAAGTTAACTTCATCGATTGTAATGTTTGTTTCTGCAAGTATTTCCATTGCATCAAACAGCGTTTCGCTGCTATTTGATGTTTCCGTTTTTGTAATTTCTTTAATTGTTTTTTCGGGTAATTTATCAATATTAGCCAGAAAATCTACATAATTTCCCGCTTTTTCTTCGTAGTCTTTGTTTTTTTGTCTTGAATATATATAATCAACTATATTGTTGTGTTTTGCGTAAATTTCCGCAAAATCTTCTTCGTTTTTTGCGTTAATTTTATCGGGAAATTCGACTGCAAGCTTTTTTAAAAACTTAATTTTTTCGGGATATTCTCTTCTTATATCCTGTATTGCATCGTATGTATCCCGAATGTTTTCAAAATCATTATATTTTTCTGCAAGATAGTCGAATTTTTTATTAAAATCATCTGTATTTTTTACACCTATGCTTTTTAAAAATGACGTTAAGTCATTCGGATTAAAATCGGAATCAATGTATCCGGTTTCCCCGCCATTTGATGCATAAACAAGTAATTCTTTAAAATTTCCCAAATCTTTTTTGTTATCCAGTCTTGAAAAAATTTGTATTTGAATATAATGACTTTCGTTCTTTTTACTTGCACTTGGAAGTTGTGTATCAATACTTTCCAGATATTTATTCAAATCCCTTGAATTTAAAATTCCGTTTTCAATAAGCAATAATTTAGCAAACGGATAAGCATTAATTATATTATCCATTTTAACATTGTATCCTGCCATTCTATAGGCCGATACCATCCCTTTGATTGTGCCTATCAATTCATCCAAATCACAGGATTCTTCGATATGCAAAGCAAATTTTTCAATAGGATATTTATCGCCAAAAATTTTCATTTCTTTGATGACGGTTTCAAAGTCTTCGTCGTTATCTTCCTTGATTGCTTTACAGGTGTTCATATATTTGTTATATTCTTGCTTGATTAATTTTTCGGTCAGTAAATCATCATCAAGAGAAAGCATTATTTCTCTGAAAACTTCAAAATCTGCAGGATTTTTTTCCGTTTGAATATTTCCGCCGAAAGAAATTGTGTCAGCTTTTAGAGGTGTTAAATTATTATATTTTTTTAAAAATCGGGTTTTGTTTTTGATAAATAAATTTTTGGCTATAACGTTAAAATTGTTGTTTATATTCATTTTTACACCTTTATTAACGCCGGATAAATAATAGAATAAACCTAAAGATATTAAATTGCTATCAATAACAATTTATATGATAAAATTTTACAAAAATTAAAAAACGGTATGTAATTTTACATATCGCTGTTTCCTTGTTACAATTAAATTAAACAGACTTAAAAAAGAGGAATACTATGGAAGAAATTAAAGACAAAGCCGAACAATTACATCTTATAAGACATTCTTGTTCGCACATTATGGCACAAGCCGTTCAACAACTCTACCCGCAGGCAAAGCTTGCCATTGGGCCTGCTATTGAAAACGGATTTTATTATGATTTTGATATAGAAGGCGTAACCTTAACAACAGATAATTTAAAAGAAATTGAAAAAGTTATGAAGCATTTAATTGCTCAGAATTTAACTTTTGAAAAATATGTTATACCTGATGTTCAGGCTCAAATTGATGAATTTAAAGCTCAGGGTGAAATATATAAAGCTGAACTTTTGGAAGAACACAGGAATGATAATCCTACTCTTTATTTAACAAAAGATAAAGACGGAAAAGTATTGTTCAATGACCTTTGTTCAGGGCCTCATATAACCTCAACCAAAGAAATTAAGGCTTTTAAATTAATGAGTGTGGCAGGAGCATACTGGAGAGGTAATGAAAAAAATAAAATGCTTCAGAGAATTTATGCTACCGCATTTTTAACGAAAGAAGAACTTGATGAATACATTAATCAATTAGAAGAAGCAAAAAGACGTGACCACAGAAAACTTGGAACCCAGCTTGATTTATTCTCGGTTAGGGATGAAATCGGCGGCGGTCTTGTTTTGTGGCATCCTAATCTTTATACAGTAAGAGAACAAATAGAAAATTATTGGAGAGAAGAACACAGAAAAAGAGATTACGTTATTGTTCAAACTCCGCAGCTTGCAAAGTCAAAACTTTGGGAAATATCCGGTCATATTGACCACTATAAAGAAAACATGTTCTTTATTCAAAAGGATTCCGAAGACGATGAACAATATATAGTAAAACCTATGAATTGTCCTTTTCATATTTTAATTTATCAATCGCAAAGACATTCATATCGTGATTTGCCTTTAAGGATGGCAGAACTTGGAACTGTATATAGACGTGAAAAATCAGGTGCTTTATCCGGTCTAACCCGTGTACAAGGCTTTACTCAGGATGATGCTCACATATTCTGTACTCCGGAACAGCTTGTTGATGAAATAAATAATATTATTGATTTTGTTGCGGACACAATGAAAATATTCAACATGGGCTTTGAAGTTGAATTGTCAACCCGTCCCGAAAGTTATGTCGGCGATATTAAAAATTGGGAGCTTGCTGAAGCCGGATTAAAAGAAGCCATGGATAAGCGCGGCATGAAATATGATATTAATGAAGGTGATGGCGCTTTCTACGGGCCGAAAATTGACTTCAAGGTAAAAGATGCTATAGGAAGAACATGGCAGTGTGCAACAATTCAATTAGACTTTAATTTGCCTGAAAGATTTGATATTAAATATCAGGATAAAGACGGAGCTTTAAAAACACCCGTTATGCTTCACAGGGTAATATTCGGTTCTATGGAAAGATTTCACGGTATCTTAATTGAACACTACGCAGGTGCCTTCCCTGCTTGGCTTGCTCCGCATCAGGTAGCGTTAGTTCCTATTGCAGACAGACACAATGAATACATGGAAACAATTTATAAAAAACTTAGAGAAAAAAGAATTAGAGTAATCTTTGAAGATAAATCAGAATCAATGAATTATAAAATAAGAGATTATCTCCAAAATCAGAAAGTTCCGTATGTTCTTGTAGCAGGCGACAGAGAAATTGAATCGGGTAAGGTTGCCGTAAGAAAACGCGGAGTTGGTCAAATTGGCGAAATGACAATTGATGAATTTATCGAAAAATTAGAACAAGAAATAAGTTCTAAAGGCAAATTTGAGATAAAATAAGCTTTTATTTTGTAAATATTATAATTAATCGGGACTTATATTGATATTATGTAAGTCCCGATTAATCATTTAAAAACCGTTTTTTCTATTTTGTATACTTCTTGTATTCGTTAATCATATAAATTTTTGCATTTCTTATAATTTCCGTCGGAAGATTTGCAAGACGTGCGGTGTTGATTGCAAAGCTTCTTTTTGAAACACCTCTTCTGATTTTTCTGTCTATAATCATTTGTTCTGTAAAATTTGTTCCCATCATATAATTAAAAATTTTATCGGGATAGCGTGACTCAAGTTTTGTAATATCCAGATTATGTGTAACTACAAATATTTTAGGGGAATTATATTTTAAAAGGTATTCCAGATATGCTTTTGCAATTGCGCTGCCTTCTTCAGGCGTTGTGCTTTTGGCGGGTTCATCCAACAATACAATTGATGAAGAAGTTGCATTATCAAGTATAAATTTAAAGTCATCCATTTCTACCATAAAACTTGAATTATTGTTTGAAATATCATCGTTTGTATCCTGACACATAAATATTTTATCCGTTATCGAGCAGCTTGCATATCCTGCAGGAACAAACGAACCTATTTGAGCAAGAAAACATATTATGGCATTATGCTTAATATATGTGGATTTTCCGCACATATTTGCTCCGGTTAAGATTATCATTTGACCGCTTTTTATGGAAGTGTCATTTTTGACAAGTTCTTTATCAAGTTGTATTAAGCAAGGATGGTATCCGTTTTTAATTTCAAGGTTATTTTCGGTATTGAATTTCGGACAAACAAAATTGTTTTTAATTGCGCATTTTGCAAAAGACAGAATAACATCAAATCTTGCTATTTCTTTTGCCAAATCCCTTATGATTTGTACAAATTCAATAACCTCTTCTTTTAATCTTGAATATAATTCAAATTCAAGCTCGTTAATTTTATATTTTAAATTTAAAATTTTTTGTTCAAAAATACCCAGCTGTTCATTTGTGCATCTTATGCAGTTTGTAAGTGTTTGCTTTTTTATGTATGTTTGCGGGATGAAATTCTTTTTACCGACGGGAAATTCAATATAGTAGCCTATGAGCCTTGAATAATCAATTTTGATTTTTTTAATGCCAAATCTTTCTCTTTCGCTATTTTCGTATGAGCTTAATTCATTAAGAACTTTTTTGAGCTCATCTCTGTAGTAGTCAAGCCTTGGGTTATAACCGCTTTTAAAAATGCCTCCTGTTTTTATATCGTTGGTTGCCGAGCTTGATATTGCATTGTTAATTTTATTTGAAAGATATATGATAGCTTCCAATTTTGAAGAATCAATTTTAATAAAATCAGATTTAAAATTTGATGAAATTTCTTTAAATTCAACAAGTTCGTTTGAATTTTTAACTATCAGCAGCATATCTTTAGGAAGAATTGTGGAATTTGATATGCCCGTGCATACTCTTGATAAATCAATAAAACTTTGGAGTATATTATCCGCTTTTTCTATTAAATCTTTTTTTGAAATAATTTCTTTAACCGCCTCCTGCCTTTTTATTATTAATTCCGGAATTAAAAGCGGTTCGCTTAAAAATTTCTTTAGGAGTCTTGTACCCATTGCGGTTTTAGTATCGTTTAAAAATGAAAACAAAGTTCCTTCTTTTTTCTTATATCTTTTGGTTCTTAAAATTTCAAGGTTTTGTTTGGTTATCGGGTCAATAAACATTGTGGAAGCAGTATTGTATTCCACAATTTCATCAAAACTCGGTACGCATCCGAGCTGAGTATGATTGCAATATTTTAAAATGGCATCTTCAATTTTTTCCGTATTAAAATAATTTACGGGTAATAATGTGGTATTGTAATTTTCTAAAATGCTTTTGAATATATCTTTTTGTTTTTGCGCTATTAAGACCTCGCTCGGTGAAATTTTATCAACTTCCTGAATTATAGCATTCAAGTTTCCTTTTGTTTTATAGAACTGACCTGTTGATATATCCGCATAGGCAAGATAACCTAACCCCTCCTTAAAATATAGGGCTGTAACGTAATTGTTTTCTCCGGAGTCTAAAAATTCGCTTTCAAGAATAGTTCCTTTTGTATATACGCGCCTGATTTTTCTTTTGTAGGTACCGTTTTTTGTAAGGTACTGGTCGCATACGCAAACTTTCCGGTTTGAATTTAATACTTTTTTAATGTAGATATTTAATGAGTTTTGAGGTATACCTGCCTGTTGAACTTCGCCAAAATCTTTGAATGTTCTTGATGCAAGAGAAACTCCCGCAAGTTGCGAAAAATCAAATGCATCCTCGAAAAATGTTTCAAAAAAGCTGCCGATTTGTATAAAAATTAATGCATCACGGTATTTATTTTTAAAACGAATGTAGTCTTTAATGACTTCATTCGTTACCTTTGATTTATCAACTTCACTAAGCTTTGTGTACACAAAAATACCTTATAATAAATAAAGTCCCGCTTTTGCGGGACTTTAAATTTATATTACATTTGCATGTCAGGATCAACTACGCCAAACATACCTTCAATTTCTTCCAAAATTGCAGAAGGCTTTCTTGTTTGATGTTTTTGCGCCGCTCTCTTTTGAGCTTCTTTTTCCTTTTCTTCCGAAGCATTTATCAAATGATAATAGCCTGTTCCCGCAGGAATTAATCTACCTATGATAACGTTTTCTTTCAAACCTCTCAATAAGTCTTTTTTACCTTCAACGGCTGCTTCTGTCAGAATTCTTGTTGTTTCCTGGAATGAAGCTGCGGAAATAAATGATTCCGTATTCAAGGATGCTTTTGTAATACCGAGCAATAAAGCTTCGTATGTTGCTTCTTGTCCGTTATTTGCTCTTGCTTCAGCATTTTCAGCTTCTATTACTTTTAATTCAACAAGTTCTCCCGGAAGAAGTTTTGTCGTACCTGAGTCAATGACTTTTACTTTCTTAATCATTTGACGAACGATAACTTCTACGTGTTTATCGGAAATTTCAACACCTTGTGAGCGGTAAACTCTTTGAACTTCATCAACAAGATATTGTTGAGCCGCATTTGTACCTTTTAATCTGATGACATCATGCGGGTTCATAGGCCCTGAAGTAAGTGCATCACCTTTTCTGATTTTTTGTTTATCGTTAACAATTACGGTTGCTTCAATAGGATACTTAATTTCAGTTCTTCCGTTTTCGTTTTCTATGTATAATCTCGGAATATCATCTTCGTATTCTATAACGGCAACACCGTCTTCTTCTGCTGCAATTGCGCAATCTTTAGGCTTTCTTGCTTCAAGAAGTTCTTCAACTCTCGGCAAACCTTGAACGATATC